>CAYYSS010000157.1:0-6619 GCA_964474325.1 uncultured Nitrospirota bacterium | reverse complement strand
TGGTCTCCATGAATGGGATGACCACCGCCCGGCGAGTCAGCTCCTCGAGGACGAGGAGCGAGTCGACGCCCTCGAGGAGCTCGTCGAGGACGCGGGACGGGATCGGGTAGGCCCCGATCTTCTGCAGGGGCACGTCGCTCCCGCCCCCGCCGCCGTCGAGGTCGATGACGAGGTCGTCGAGGACCTGGGCGGCGGAGGTCCAGGCGGCGCCGCTCGCGACGATTCCGCGGCGCCCCGATCCGCGGCGCGGGAAGAAGGGCGAGCGGGCGAGCAGGCGCTCCGCCTCGCGCAGGCGCTCGATCAGCTCGCCCCGCATGCGGCGGGCGTTCACCGGGAACGGGACGTGGCGCGGGGGGTTCTTCTCGAAGGGGCGAAGGGGGCGCGGGTCGCCCGCGGGCAGGGGGCCGAGCTCCACCATGCCGCTTCCGTGGCACACGCGGGTCGTCGGGCGCAGGAGCACCGGCAGGCGGGTCGCCTCGGAGAAGCCGAAGGCGAAGCGGGTCATGTCGCGGGCGTCGGCCGGGGTGGCGGGGTCGAGCACCGGGTAGTAGAGGAAGCGGGCGAGGTGGCGCTGGTCCTGCTCGTTCGGGCTGGTGATGAGGGAGGGGTCCCCGGCCGAGACGATGACGAGCCCCCCCTCGACCCCGACGTACGGAATCGTGGAGACCGGGTCCGAGGCGTAGGAGAGCCCGACGTGCTTCATGCCGCACATGGCGCGGGCGCCGGCGAGGCTTGCGCCGAAGGCGACCTCGACGGCGACCTTTTCGTTGACGGAGTACTCGAAGGCGATCCCCGCCCCGGCGGCGATCCGGGCGAAGGCGTCGCCGATCTCGGAGGAGGGGGTCCCGGGGTAGCAGGAGTACAAGCGGATCCCGGCCTCGAGCGCCCCGCGGACGATGGCGTGGTTGCCGAGGAGGCATGCGGGCGCTCCGGGGGCGTCCCGGGCGCCCGGCGGACGACTGCCTGCAACGGCGCTTTCCCCTGATCTACAATGCCCTCAGGGAGACGGCCAAGTTTCTCGTCTACGAGAAAAAATGGCGGCCCCAGGATATCGAATTCACCTTTGAAGGTCCCCGTCCGGAGGACCTTTACTACCTCCAGACCCGGGACATGGAGACCAAGAGCCGGACCGACGTACCGTCGTTTTCCAGAACGGATCTGGAGACCCGCACGCCCCTTGGTCACGGTATCGGCGTAAGCGGCGGCGCCATGTGGGGCCGGGCGGTCTTTACGGTGGACGATATCACCGCCTGGCGGCGTCGCGAACCGGCCACACCCCTTATTCTCATACGGAGGGACACGGTGCCGGACGATATCAGGGAAATATCCGCGGCCGACGGACTTCTCACGGCCCGGGGGGGCGCCACGTCCCATGCGGCGATCGTGGCGAACAGGCTCGGCAAGACCTGCGTGGTAGGCTGTGCCGACCTGGTCTGTCTTGAACACGAGGGAAGGTTTGAACTGAACGGCACCACCGTCGAGGCGGGCGACCACGTCAGTATCGACGGCGCCGAAGGGTCGGTCTACGCCGGCCGGCTCGGGATGACCGAAGAAACGGAGAACTGACATGGCACCGGACGCTAAGACTATCCTCGGCATTAACGGTCTCGGCAGAATCGGCAAACTCACCCTGTGGAACCACGTGGCGCAGGGTTCGTTCGACGGGATCGTGGTCAACGTGGGCCGGCAGGCGGGAACTTCCCTTGCGGACCTGGCCCATTATATCGAACGGGATTCCACCTACGGGTCCCTGGCCCGTTACCTCCACGGATACAGGGCATCGGGTCCGGTGATCAGGGACGTGGACGACGCCCGGGGAACAATGACCGTCGGGGAGACCCGGGTGCGGGTCCTCCGGGAACACCGCAACCCCCGGGAAATCGGCTGGGGAGACAGCGGTGTCTCACTGGTAGTGGATACCACGGGGAGGTTCACGGACCCCACGGCACCGGCGGATCACCCGGAGGGAAGCCTCCGGGGGCACCTGGAAGCGGGGGCGGAACGGGTGATTCTTTCAGCCCCGTTTAAGATTAAGGACAAGTCCCGGTCCATGCCCGACGACGCCGTGACTATCGTTATGGGTATCAACGAATGCGACTACGACCCCACGGTCCACCGGATCGTCTCCGGGGCCTCCTGTACGACGACCTGCCTGGCCCACATGCTCAAACCCCTGTTCGACCGTATCGGCGTGGACCGTATCCTCACCGCCTCCATGGCCACGGTACACGCGGCCACGGCGACCCAGGACGTGCTTGACCGGATGGCAAAGCCGGGGGCGTCGGATCTCAGGAAGAACCGGAGTATCTTCAACAACATCATCCTTACCACCACCGGGGCGGCCGCCACCTTGGCCCTGGTCCTGCCCGAGGTGCGTCGTATCGGGTTCATGGCCGAGTCGGTCCGGATACCCACCACGGCGGGTTCCCTGGTCATCCTTTCGGTTACGGTGCAGGACGAGGACCCGAACCGGCCCCTCAGAAAGGAACTTATCAAGGAAATCTACAGTGACGTGGCGAAGGATCCCCGGGGGTACCTCGTGGTCTCGGACGAACAGAACGTGAGTTCCGACATCATCGCCTACCCCCGCGCGGGGGCGGTCATCGAGGCCCACGAGATCCATACCCGGACGGCCGAGGTTACGGTCGATCCCCGGGGGCTGGAGCCGGACGGGACCGGCGGCCTCCTCAGCATTCCGGTCACCCAGGCCGTTATTTACGGCTGGTACGACAACGAAATGGGCGGTTACGTCCATATGCTGGGCGAACTCACATGTGAAGTCGCCTCGTCCATGGCCCGTTGCCGTACCTGAAAAACGACGGCACAAACCCTGATCCTCGGACAATGGGCCGGACCCTGGCCTATTTCGACTGCCGGGCGGGTATAAGCGGCGACATGGTCCTCGGGGCCCTCCTTTCCGCGGGCCTGCCCCTCAGCGTCCTGAGGCAGGGCCTCCGGCTCCTCCCGGTGGACGGCTATACCCTCCGGAAGGCGTCCGTGCTCCGCGGCGGCATTCGGGCGGTAAAACTCACGGTGGGGGTGAAACCCCGGGCGCCCCGGCCCCGCCGTTTCGCCGACGTGCAGAGGATCATCTCGACGAGCCGCCTCCCCCGGACAGTCAGAGGCGACGCACTCAGGATCTTTCGCCGCCTCTTTCAGGCCGAGGCCCGGGTCCACGGCGAAAGGGTCGAAGCCGTTCATCTTCACGAACTCGGTGCCGTCGACTGCCTCGTGGATATCGTGGGCACGGTCTTCGGACTTCATGCTCTGGGCATCGAAGAGGTCCATGCCTCACCCCTCAACACCGGAAGCGGTGTCGTGGCGACCGGCCACGGTACACTCCCGGTGCCGCCGCCGGCCACGGCCGAACTTCTGAAGAACGTGCCCGTCTATGCCCGGGGGCCCGCACGGGAACGTACCACCCCCACCGGGGCGGCAATAATAACGACCCTGGCGGAGTCGTTCGGAACCATGCCGGAGATGAACCTCCGGGCCGTGGGTACGGGGGCCGGCACGGACGCCCCGGAAGGTTTCCCCAACGTGCTTCGGCTCTTCGTCGGCACGGCACCGGAATTCGGCACGAACGACGATATCGTGGTGATCGAGACCAATATCGACGACATGGACCCCCGGATTTACGGACACCTGGCCGAGATACTCTTTTCCGCGGGGGCGCTCGACGTCTTTCTCACCCCGATACAGACGAAGAAATTCCGCCCGGGGGTACGGTTGACCGTACTTTCCCCGCCGGAACGGGTCGAACACCTCTCGGAAGACATCCTGAGGGAGACCACCACGTTCGGCGTGAGAATCTACGGCGCCGGGCGGCGGATACTCGAACGGGAGTCGATCCGGGTTGAAACCCCCTACGGGCGGATCAGGGTGAAGACGGGACGCCTCGACGGAAGAATCGTAACCCTCACACCGGAGTACGACGACGCCCGCCGGGCCGCCGCCCGTTCCGGCGCCCCCCTCCACCGGATAATGGCCGCGGCCCGCCGGGCCGCGCGGGCGGGTAAGCGGAAAGGCGGACAAGCCGGCAAACGTGAGACGTGACCGGAAAGATCCACGAACCTGCGCCTTCACCGCAAATCGCCAATCGTAAATCGCAAATTCCTCTGCCGTACCCATGCCCTTGCAAAGAACCCCCGAACTCGCTACACTTGCCCTGTACGAGGCGGATTCGGTTTCTTTATCCGCAACTTCCCGAGTCGGGTCTTCTCGACGAAGGGGCGATTCGACTTTGCAATGTGCAGGGAAGGTTTCGTCGGGTTGCAAACGCCCGGCCTTTGGCTGCGGCTCCAGAGCCGCCTTGGGGCGGAAACACACATAACAGCGGGGCACTGCTATTTCTAGAAAAAATGCGTTTCGGGTCATCGTCGGGACTGCGGCCCTTTTCTGGCTTGCCGTTGGAGTTCCGGCAGACGCCGGAGAACCGGACACGGGCGGTATATCCTGCCACTGTTTCAAGGACCGGAGGTACGATCCTGCCCGGAAGTTTTCAGCCGACGACTACATTCGGGTCACTGCCTTCAACAGCCTCTTGTCCGCCTACGGGCGCATACCGAAACGATTCATCGTCATGGCCAGGATGAACGGTGTAAACGGCGACGACCTGGTCATAGCCCTCTACCTCTCGCCTCGAACAGACGCCCCCTGGCGGACCCTGCTTAACACCCGCCGTACGGCAGGGGACTGGTCGCAGGTGGTCGGACGGCATGGTATACATTCCTCCGCCCTGGCACCGGAGGTGAAAACCGCGCTTTCGAAAGATAATCGTACTTTGGGCCTTGCGGCGGCCCGGGCCATGATAGCGGAGTATTACGGATGGGACCCCGCGATCCTCCGGAAACTGCTCGAGACCGGGGCGGAGATTCGGGACCTCCACTTGGCCGTCCTCCTTTCCCGGGCCCGGGGGATGCGGGCCGACCAGGTTCTCCGTAGCGTAGTCGGCAGGGAAAAAAGCTGGGGAGAAATCATCACCGGGGCGGGGCTCGATCCGGGGGCACTGGACGGCCTGGTCCGGGCCCGGGAGAAGAAAGACGCGAATTGAAACCCCTTGAGATCACCAAGGCCGAGCGGGAACTCCTGTCGGAAAACACCGATGTCCTTCGCCGGGTCGCCAGTTTCCAGTACCACGAGACCCTGAGCCAAATCATGGAGACCGACGTGTTCACCTGCGGGCCCGAGTGCGAAATCCGGGACGCGGCGGCCCAGATGGCCAGGAGGCGGATCTCGTCGGTGGTGGTGCTCGACGCGGACAAACAGCCCCTCGGGATCGTTACCGAGCGGGATATGGTGAAAAAGGTCGTCGCCTGCGGGCCGGATAAAACGCCTCCCCGGGTTATCGGCGAGATCATGACCCACGGCCTGGTGAGTCTTTCGCCGAATGACACCCTGTTTGATGCCCTCTCGGTCCTGGCGCGCCACGAAATCAAACACCTTCCCATCGTATCCAACGGCCGCCTGACGGGGATTATCACCATGCGCCAGCTCCTGAAAATCCGGCACTTCGAGCCCGCGCTCATTATCGGCGAACTGGAAGAGGCGTACATCCCCGCGGCCTATAAAGCCATCCGGGATCGGCTGGGCGGCATGGCGGATGAAAAACTCTTGGCCGGGGCCGACCCCGTGGACGTGGTCACCATGATATCCCTGATAAACGCCGACATCCACCGGCGGCTTCTGACCCGTACCATCCGGGGCATGGGGGCGCCGCCTCCCGTGGATTTCAGTCTCTTTATCACCGGAAGCCACGGCAGGCGGGAAAATCTCCTGTTTCCGGACCAGGACTTCGGTTTCGTGCTTGACGACTTTCCCGACGAAGACCATCGGAAGATCGATGAGTATTTCATCGAACTCTCGCTCCAGTTTTCGAAGCTCCTCGACGAGTCCGGTTTTCCCTTCTGCACCGGCTACGTCATGGGGCAGAACCCCTTCTGGCGTAAACGGGTCTCCGAATGGCGGCGGCATCTCCAGCTCCTCGTGGACCGCCAGCACGAGCACACGATCCGCTACATCACCCTTATCTTCGATGCCCGCCACCTCTACGGCCAGCGGAAACTCTTCAGGCAGTTCCAGGACGCCGCCTTCGAGCGCCTCGGCGAACACCACGAGATCCTCCGGGGCCTTCACGAGGAAGAGGGAAGTCACCAGGTACCCCTCGGGCTCTTCGGGGGATTCATTACCGAAAGGGGGGGTAACCACCGGGGTGCCATCGATATGAAACGCAGCGCCCTTATCTTTATCATCGAGGCCGCCCGGGTCCTGGCCCTCCGCCACGGGATCCGCGAGACCTCCACCATCGGCCGGCTCCAGGCCCTGGTGAAGAAGGGGGTGATCCACAGAGACGATTCCGAGTACTTCGAAAACGCCTACCGGATCATCCTGGGCCACACCCTGAAGGCCCAGATCGACACCTATCGCCGCACCGGCGAAACCGGCTACTACCTCTTCCCGAAAGACCTGTCGGACCGCAAACGGGAAATCCTCAAAGAGGCCCTGAAGGCACTCGCCCGGCTCCAGGAACTCGTAGGAAGCGAATTCGGAGAGTTGATTATGTAGACCCTAACGTTGCAGAAATTTCCCGGAAAAGGGGCCGGTGGAATCAAGAAAATAC
>CAYYSS010000156.1:0-6633 GCA_964474325.1 uncultured Nitrospirota bacterium | reverse complement strand
CGCGTGGTGGTCTTCTTCCGGGCGGGCGCTTTTTTCTTGGCCCGGGGGGCCTTTTCCGGTTCCGCCGGAGCCGCAGCAGACTCCCCGGACTCAGCGGGTTGTCCGGTCTCGGCGGATTGTCCGGTCTCGGCGGCCCGATCCGCCTCCGCCTTCGTTGTCCGCGAGGACCGTCTCCGGCGCCTGACCGTTTTCTTGGGCTTGGGCGCCGTCTCGGGTTCGGGTTCGGGTTCGGGCTCGGGTTCGGGCTCGACGGAAGTTGCGGCAGGCTGTTTTTCCGATGCTGCCGTTTTCCCGGACGTAGTCTTTCTTCTCCTTCGGCGCCGGGACCGGGACGACGGCGCCTCCGAAGCCGCCTGGCTTTCGGGGCTTGCCTCGACCGATTCGGGAGCGGACACCGCGAGGATGTCCACCACCGTCTCCGTCGCACCGAGAGTGTCGTCGGCCTCGGGTTTCTGTTTTTCGGCTGACGTTTCCTCCGATTTCGTCTCCCCGCTCTCGGGCGCATTCGCCGGTCGCTTGCGCCGCCGCCTTCGGGGCCGTTTACGCTTGGGGCGCTCTTCATCCGCGGAGGCGTCGTCAGCGGCCTTCTTTCCCGGCTCATCGGGCGCCGCCGTATCCGGTGCGTCCGTTTCCGCGGTTTCCGCTGCGTGCGTATGCTCCTCGCTCTTGTTCTTTTTGCGTTTTCTCTTCTTCTTTCGTCTCTTCGCCTCCTGCACGGCCTCGGACGACTCGAGACTGGAGAAGACTTCCGTGTTTCCCTCGTCGCGTTGGATTTCGATAATCAGGTTTCCTTCGGGCAGGGAGACGTCGCCGAGTATTTCGGGGGTGATACCGTGAACGGCCTTGAACGCGGCAAGGGTTTCCTGTTTCCGGTTCATCACGTAATTGGCCGCGTCCACCGGCAGTCGGCAGGTAAGCGAAATAATGTGTTCGTCGGAAGCCGCCGCGGCCTGGAGTCGCCGAAGAGCGTACAGGGACAGGCTTTCCGCGGTCTTCACGTGCCCACTGCCCCGGCAGGTCGTACAGGGCACGTAGTGGATGTCCCGGAAACTGGGCCGGAGCCGTTCGCGGGAGAGTTCGAGAAGCCCGAAACGGGAGATCCGCGTGGTATCCGTATGGGCCTTGTCCTTCTTCAGGGCCTGCTTGAACGCCCGCTCGACTTCCCGATTGTTCTTCATCGGCCGCATGTCGATGAAATCAACGACGATAAGCCCTCCCAGGTCCCGAAGCCGAAGCTGGCGGGCGATCTCCGCAACCGCTTCCAGGTTCGTGTGGAGTGCGAGGGTCTCGATATCCTGTTCGCCGTGGGTCTTGCCGGAATTGACGTCGATCGCCGTCAGTGCTTCGCCGCTTTCGATAACGATGGAACCGCCCGACGGCAGAGGCACCCGCCGATGATGGATCACTTCGATCTGCTCTTCGACGCCGAACGCCGCAAACAGAGGTTGCGGTTCCCGGTAGAGTTTGATCAGGCGCTGGTACTTGGGCTGGTAATTCTTGAAAAACTCCCGGGCGTTCCGGTACGTCTCCGGGTGATCGATCAATACCTCGTCCACGTCCGTGGTGAGGTAGTCCCTGATCGCCCGGATCACGATGTCTTCCTCCCGGTGGATCAATGCGGGCGCCGGGGCCTTTTCCGCGTCTCTACGGATCTTTTTCCAGAGGTTCAGGAGATACTTGAGATCCCGCGACAGGGTGGCCTTTGTCTGGCCGGCCGCCGCCGTCCGCACGATAAAGCCCATGTCGGCGGGCGGATCGAGTTTCTGGAAAACCTCCCGGATCTTCGTGCGCTCTTTTTCGCCCTCGATCTTCCGGGAGATACCCAGCTTGCCGTGGCCGGGCATGGCCACGATGTACCTGCCCGCGAGAGAAAGGTAGGTCGTGAGACTTGCCCCCTTCTGGTCCCTCTCTTCTTTCTCCACCTGTACCAGGATCTTCTGCCGTTTACGGATTACGTCCTGAATGCGGGGCCGGTCGGGTTTCTTGCCTCCGCCGCCGTCGGTCGAGAAATTGGATTCGTGAATCTCCCGGAACTGGAGAAAGCCGTGTTTTGCACGGCCAAAGTCGACAAAAGCCGCCTCCAGACCCGGTTCCACACGAACGATTACCCCCTGGTAGATATTGCCCTTTGTATGCTCTTTTGAGCCGGTCTCGATATGAATGTCCTGCAGTATGCCGTTTTCCAGGATCGCCACCCGGCATTCCTCCGGGTGTATGGCATTTACGAGTATGCGTGTACCCACTTTATACGTGTTCCTTTCTGTTCAGGGCCCACCTGAGGATCGCCTCCTCAAGGGCCTCCATGGTCGCCTCCTCGGGCACAATGGCCGGGGAGTAACCTTCGTCTTCTATCGCCCGGGCGGTTACCGGCCCGAGCGCGGCGATCGCCATGGTTCCGAGGGCTTCACGGCCTTCGTCCCCGGCGATCGCGAGAAAATTCTTAAATGTCTTGCCGCTGGTGAACATGGCGATCGTAATCTTTCCGCTTTTCAGGAAGCGGCGAAGCCGTTTCGCCCGGGTATGGGGCGGAACGCTTCGATAACAGACCACCACGTCGATCGACCCCCCCCGGGCCCGAACGGCATCGGGAAATACCTCCCGCGCCTCCTCGGCACGGGGGAGAAGAATACGCGTTCCCGCAACATCGCCCAGGGCTGACACCAGGCCTTCGGCCCGGAAGGTTTCGGGGATCACGTCGACCCTGAGCCCCTGCCCGGCCACCGCCCGGGCCGTCGCCGAACCGATGGCGCAGATCTTCACCCCGGCCAGGTCCCGGACGTCTCCGCCCCGGTCCCGCAGACGTCGGAAGAACCGCTCCACCCCGTTGCGGCTTGTCAGCACGAGCCAGTCGTAGTCGCCGAGGCGTTCAAGGGCCCGGTCCACGGGTGTCCAGTCCTCGGGATCAGTGATTTCGATCGTGGGGAAACGGAAGAGTTCGGCGCCGGCGCTCTTAAGGCTCTCGATTCCCCGGCGGTCTTCACGGGTCACAAGGATCCGGTGACCGAAGAGGGGCTTTTTCTCGAACCACTTGAGAGTGTCCCGCAGTCGCACGACCTCTCCGACAACCATGATCGCCGGGGGCCGAATATCCCGCTCCTTTACGTCCGCGGCAACCCGGCCAAGGGTCGACGTAAGCGTGGTCTGATGGGCCGAGCGGGTGCCCCAGCGAATCACGGCAACGGGAGTGGAGGGGGCGCGGCCGTGTTCGATGAGACGTTCGGTGATATAGGGCAGGTTTTTAACGCCCATGAGAAACACCAGGGTCGAAATACCCACCACTCGGTCCCAGGGGATGGCCGTTTCGGCCTTCGCCCGGTCTTCATGCCCCGGGATAAAGGCTACGGTGGTTGCAAACCGGCGGTGGGTAAGCGGGATGCCCGCGTAGGCGGGGGCCGATATCGCCGAACTGATCCCCGGCACGACTTCAAAGGGAATACCGTGTTTCTCGAGGACCTCCGCCTCCTCGCCCCCGCGGCCGAAGATAAAAGGGTCGCCCCCCTTAAGCCGGCAGACCACGAATCCCTTCCGTGCACGGTCGACCAGGGCGGCATTGATCTCGTCCTGGGTCATGGTGTGGTGTCCGCCCCGTTTCCCGGCGTAGACAAGTTCCGCATCCAAACGGGCCTCGTTCAGCAGTTCCACGTTGACGTGATAGTCATACACCACCACGTCCGCCTCCCGGAGACATCGAAGTCCTTTTACGGTTATCAGGTCCGTATCGCCGGGGCCCGCCCCCACAATAAAGACCCTTCCACGTTCTGTCAAACTCTTTACCTTTCCGAGGCGCGGAATCGTTCCCGCGCTCTTCGTTCGCTCGCTACCCTGCCCGGGGCCTCGGAGCCCCAACGGCGGGTGCGCCCTTTCCGGCGGGCCCGGTCGGCCACTGCCGGAGTCGTGTTTTCCCGCCCCCGTGCGCGCCCTTCAGGAGCGCGGATCTTCTTCGTCCCCGTCGAGCCGGTAGATCCGGCGGACGAGATCGATCAGAATCTCTTTTTCCGCCGCCTCGGTACGCAGGGCAACGGTCGGGGGATGAAGCATTTTGTTTACGATACCGTGGGCCAGGCCGCTGATAATCTTTTCCGTCTTCGGGTCCACATTCCCGAGTCTCCGGAATGCCTTTGCCAGCTCCTCGTCCCGAACTGCCTCCGCCCGCTCCCTGAGGGCGATCACGGTGGGAACCGCGTCCAGGGACGCGATCCAACGGGTGAACGTTTCGATCTCTTCCTCAACAATGCGCTCGGCCCGTTCGGCCTCGGCCCGCCGTTCGGCCACGTTTGTTTCGACCACGCCCTGGAGGTCGTCGATATCGTAGAGATAGGCGTTGTCCAGTTCGTTGATCTCCGGATCGAGGTTTCTGGGAACCGATATGTCGATAAGAAAAAGCGGTTTGTTCCTCCGCTCCTTCAAGGCTTCTTTCACGTGATCGTGGGTAACCACGTACTCCGGGGCCCCCGTGGAACAGAGCACGATATCCGTGCGCACAAGTTCGTCGGGGAACTCCCCGAAGGGTATGGCCGACCCGTTGAACTCCCGGGCAAGCTCCTGGGCCCGCTCAAGGGTCCTGTTGGCCACCACCATGCGGTCCACCCCAACGTTGATGAGGTGCTTTGCCGCAAGCTCCGCCATCTCCCCCGCTCCGAGGAGCATAGCGGATTTTCCGCCCAGGTCGCCGAATATCTTTTTGGCCAGTTCCACTGCCGCAAAACTGATGCTCACGGCGTTTTCGGCGATTTTCGTCTCGGTCCTGACCCGCTTCGCCACCGAGATGGCTTTCTTTGTCAGACGGTTCAGCAGGGTCCCCGTGGCCTTATGCTCCAGGGCAAACTCATAGGCGTCTTTAAGCTGGCCGAGAATCTGGGGCTCTCCGAGCACCATCGAATCGAGACTCGAGGCGACACGGAAGATATGCCTGATCCCCTCCCGGCCCGGCCTCACTACGAGGGCCGGATCGAGCAGGTCCCGGCGGATGTTGTGGAACGATGCGATGAAATCCTTTACCGACTCCTCGGCCTTTTTCGTGTCGTGGACGTTCAGGTAGATCTCCACCCGGTTGCAGGTGGAAAGCACAATGGCCTCGTCGATACCGTCGAGAGCGAGGAGTCCCGAGACCGCGGGTTCCAGTTTTTCACCGGCGAACGCGACTTTTTCGCGAACTTCCACGTCCGCGGTCTTGTGGTTGAGCCCGATTACGAGAAGGTTCACTTGATAAACTCCGAATGGGTATTTTCGATAATCAGGTTAACGCCGAAGAACGTGAAGATCACCGCGCAGAACCCCAGCACCGAAAGCAGTGCCGCTTTCCTGCCCCGCCAGCCCGAGTTCAGACGGACGTGCAGGATAAGGGCGTAGATCAGCCAGGTAATGAGCGACCAGACTTCCTTCGGATCCCAGCGCCAGTAGGTCCCCCACGCGCCCTCGGCCCAGAAAACCCCCGTAATAATCGCGACGGTCAGGAGGGGAAAGCCGATACTGATAAGGCGGTAATTGAGGTGATCCAGGATCTGGAGACTCGGGAGACGATGAAACAGCCCGCCGAGATGCTTGGACTTTACGAACCGCTCCTGCAGGAGATACATCCCGCCGATCCCGGCCGCCATGGCAAAGGCGGCGTCTCCCATGAAGGCAAACAGGGTATGAATGCCGAGCCAGCCCGACTGAAGCACCGGCGGCAGCGCCTCGTTGATCTGACGGGGAAGAAACGCGGCCACCAGCATCAGGAGGAAGACCAGCGGAAGAATGAACGACCCCAGCAGTCCCAGCTTATAGCGGTATTCGAGTACGAAAAAGAGTGCGACGATACACCAGACGAAAAACGAGGCCGCCTCGTGGAGACTGGTAACCGGAAGATGCCCCTCGCCCACGTAACGAACGATTACATTGGCCGTGTGGAGCAGAAGCCCGGCGCCGGCGAAGACGAGCATCAGGCGGTTTGTCGCCTTGGATTCCCTGAAAAACTCGGTAACAGCGATTACCGCGGAGGCGAAGTAGGCGGCCAGGGCGGACTCGAAAAGATAGATACCCATTAAAAACAGCCGAGCTGGCAGTTTTTGATCTTGATCTTCAACTCGTCGGCGATCCGTCCCAACCCGGAATAGCCGATGCCGGACTCTTCTGCAATACGGCGCGCCAAGCCGCACTCGATCCTGCCGTCAACCGCCTCCTCGAGGAGCCGTGTACGCACGGCCTGGTCTCCGCCCGAAGACGAAGAGTTCTCTGCTGTCATCTCCTCCACAAAACCGATCGACGGAAGCAAGCGCAGTGATCCGAGACCCGCGGCTTCCGGAATTCCATGTACGAGCCCGGCCCTGGTCCCCCTTCGGGGAACAACACCGGCGATACCTGTGCCGCCCTCGGGCGGCCTAAGGGCGTGCGCGGAAACGACGCAACAAAACCCTAACCCTTGAATCCAAAACAAAATAATACCAGAGCCCCGCCGATAAAATCCATCGATTCCCACGCCGGGGCCCGCCTCTATCGATCCTGTGGGCAACCATCTGAATAGGGGCACATCGACGGAAATGTCTACCTGAGCCACTAATCTTCACTAATAAATCAAAGGGGTAGCGGTGAAACCGGGCTAACCCGGATTTCTCATGGTGGTTCGTAGCGAGGGGCGGAAAGGGCCGTAGATAC
>CAYYSS010000155.1:0-6675 GCA_964474325.1 uncultured Nitrospirota bacterium | reverse complement strand
GGTGACAATAAGGTGTTTCTCCCGTTGGAGGGGAGGCCCCTCTTCATCCATGTTCTCGACGCCGTCGCGGAGGTGCCCGAAATCCGGCGGATTGTCGTCGTCGGCGACGAGACTCGTCTCCGGGGTGCTTTGAAGGAACACGGCTGGGAAGACAGCCAGAGGGTCCTCGTTGTCGAACAGGGAAAAAACCTCCTTGAAAATGCCTGGCGCGGGTTTCACGCAACCCTGGATGGATACGTCCCCGGGGCCGAGAAGACAAACACCGGTTTTCGGAATCGGACGGCATTGTTTCTCTCCGGCGATGCCCCGCTTCTTTCGGCCGGGGAAATCCGGGAATTTCTTCTGCGGGCCGATATGGACGCTCACGACTACGTTGCGGGCTACGTCCCGCGGGAGGTGCTGGCCCGCTACTATCCCACGAGGGACCGTCCGGGGATCAAAATGGCCTATCTCTACCTGCGGGAGGGCGGGATTCGCATCAACAACCTCCATCTGGTCCGGCCGTTTGCGTTCAAAAACCTCGAAGCCATTCAGCGGATCTACGACGCCCGGTATCAAAAGGATTTCCGAAACGTTATTCGGCTCATATGGAATATGTGGGGCACGGCGGTATCGGCTTCAGGCGTGGCGCTTTACCTGATGATGCAGGCATCGCTCTTTCTCGCGTATATCGGCCTTGAGTTCCTGACCGTCGTCCCTCGGCGGTTCACCCCCCTTGAATCGGTTAAACGGGAGGCGGGGCGGATCTTCGGTCTGCGGTTCGGGGGCGTTGCTACCGACCGGGGCGGCGCGGCCCTGGATATCGATAACGCCCGGGACTATCGGGTGATGAAGGAAATGTTTCCCGTGTGGAAGGAACAGCAGAAATGAAGGCGCGTGGGGTGTCCTTTTTCTGCGGCCTCTGCGGACTTTTCACCACGGTGGTCGTGGTGCTCTGTCTGCCGGGGGATGCGGGCGCGTGGGGTGCGGGCATCCATATGGCCCAGGGGAGTTTTATCCTGGACCATCTGGGGCTGATCAAGCCTTCGGTAGCCGCTATCCTTTCCGCCCACCCCATGGACTATCTCTACGGATGCCTGAGCGCGGATTTTTTCATCGGTAAAGGATCGCGGGAGCGGGAGGACCACTGTCATAATTGGAGCGTCGGATTCCGGGTTCTGTCGGCAGCCGACGACCCTTCAACATCTGCATACGCCTACGGCTACCTGAGTCACCTGGCCGCCGATATCGTATCGCACAACTACCTTGTTCCGCGGCTCCTTTGCACGGCACGCCCCGGCGGCCGGCTCGGGCACGTCTACTGGGAGTACCGCGCCGACAGATTTATCGGCAAGCGGTACTGGAACATGGCGTCCCAAGTGGTGGCCCGGCACAACCGGGCGAACGACGCCCTGATCAAGAACGTTCTGAACCCTGCCAAGATGCAGTTCGAAAGCAAGAAACTCGTCTACGCCCGGGCCGTCAACGTGACGGACCTTCTGCGGTGGATGGACAAGGTGAAAAGTGCCCCTGCCCGACCGCGCGGGCTTAGCCGGGCGGAAACCGGGCGCCTCAACAACTACGCTCTTAATCTCGTGGTGGATTTTCTCAAGTTTGGAAAGAAATCCCTTGCCCTCGCGTATGATCCGGTGGGGTCGGCCAATATGCGGGAGGCAACCCGCATCCGGCGCCTGCGTAAACGGCGTCCGGGCCGGCGGGAAATCGAGGAGCGTTTCCGCGTTCCGGAACAAATTGTCGCGCTCCGGCACGTGGATCACGACAACGTGAGACTTTGACCCGGACAGCCGGCGTTTCGCCCGCCGACGTTTTTTCTCAACCGCGGGCTATGCCTCCGGTTCTCCGGACACCGGCCGACGGATGTGGAACCGATTCATTGCCGTATTAAAGCCGTGGGAGATTATCGTTTCAACGGCATCGGCGGCCGATACCTCGCCTTTCAGAAGAAGTTCTCGTTCCTCGGCAAGGGGTACCCCCAGGACGTAATCGGGCGCGCTGACTCCGTCGGGGGGGCGGCCGATTCCGATGCGGACGCGCCCGATCGCGTCACTGCCGATTACTTCGATGATACTCGCCATACCCTTCTGTCCGCCGGCCGAACCCTTGCTCCGGACCCGGATGCCCCCCGTCGGCAAATCGAGATCGTCGTAGACGATGAGGAGTCGGGAAAGATCGCCGCTGTCGTACAGGCGCAGTAGTGCGTTTACCGCGGTGCCGCTCCGGTTCATGAATGTAAGGGGTTTTACGAGCAGTACGCGGTTGCGGTCGATCTCCGCCTCGGCAACGTCGGCCAAGCCGTCGCCGGTCCGCTCGAAGACGGCCCGGTGCCGTTGCGCCAGATGGTCACAGACGCGAAATCCGGCATTATGCCGGGTTTCGGTATAGCGGTCGCCGGGATTGCCCAGTCCGACAACGATCCAGTCGGGAACTCCGGGAGCCACAGGCAGTGGGGCGTGAGGCGGCGGACGGCGCTATGCGGCCGTCCGCCTGCCGGTCCGCCTCAGGATTCCTCTTTCTCCCCGGCCTTCTCCTCACCCTCCGGTTTGGCTTCGCCTTCGGCCGCGGCGGGCTCTTCACCCGCTTCCGCAACTTCTTCGGCCTCGGCCTCCTCCGCCTCGACGGCCGCCTTGCGCGGCTCGGCGACGAGGAGTACCGTCTCGGTAATGGGAGTAAGAATGACGGCGTCTTCCGGTATGGGCAAGTCTGAAACGTGGAGGGACTGGCCCATCTCGAGAGCGGATACGTCTACCGTAATCGTTCCGGGCATGTCCGTCGGGAGACATTCCACTTCAACGGCGCGAAGGAGGCGCTGGAGGATACCACCCATCTTCACGCCGGCGGGCGTGCCCTCCGGTACGATCTTCACCTGAACCTTGATCTTTTTCTCCAGATCGACTTCGATAAAGTCCACGTGCAAAAGTTCGTTGCGCACGGGGTCGACCTGATAATCTTTGATCACCGCCCAGCGGGTGGCGTTTTCCGTAGCCCCCGCAAGGTTCAGGTTCAGCAGGGAATGCTCGGCGCCGCCGCCCCCGTTGAGGAGTTTGAGAAGGGGTTTCTTCTCGATACTCAGCGCGACAGCAGGGCTCCGTCCATAAAGAACCCCCGGAACCTTCCCCTCCCGGCGGAGGGAGCGAGCAACACCTTTCCCACTGTTACGCCCGACTTCGACGGTCATTTCGATCTTTTCCATTTATATTCCTCCTTAAACTGGGAACACTGATTCGATAACGTTATACAAAAAGGGAACTTACCGACGTTTCTTCGTGGATCCGTTTTATGGCCTCCGCCAGAATCGGGGCGATCGACAGCTGTTTTATCTTCGGACAGCGCTCGCCCTTGTCACCCAGCGGAATCGTATCGGTCACGATAACCTCTGTGAGTTCGGATTCGTTCAGCCGCTCGATCGCGGGTCCGGAGAGTACCGCGTGGGATGCCACGGCAAAGATCTGACGTGCGCCTTCGCGCCGAAGAGCGGCCGCCGCCTGGGTAATGGTGCCCGCCGTATCGATCATATCGTCCAGGATAAGGGCGTCCATGCCGCTAACGTCGCCGACCACATTCATGACCTCCGACACGTTCGCCCGCTCCCGCCGTTTATCGATAATAGCGATCGTGCTTTTCAGGTGTTTCGCAAAGGCGCGGGCCCGCTCGACACCGCCGGCGTCCGGGGAAACCACAACGAGATTGTCGCTCCGGTTGCGCAGGTATTCCAGCATCACGGGGGTGGCGTAGAGATGATCCACCGGGAGATTGAAAAAGCCCTGGATCTGTCCCGCATGCAGATCAATGGTAAGGAGCCGATGGGTCCCCGCGGCCGTGATGAGATCGGCTACCAGTTTCGACGATATGGGCACCCGCGGCTTCACCTTCCGGTCCTGTCGAGCGTAACCATAATAGGGAATGACCGCCGTGATGCGTTTTGCCGATGCGCGCCGCAGTGCGTCGATGATAAGCAAGAGTTCCATGATATGCCGATTGGCGGGGGAACTGGTGGGCTGCAGAACGAACACGTCGCACCCGCGGACGTTCTCCTGGATATGGACCGAGAGTTCGCCGTCGCTGAACATGGTGACTTCACATCCCCCCAGGGCGAGACCCAATTCCCGCGCCACCGATTCCGCCAGTACGGGATGGGCATTGCCCGCCAGGAGCTTCAATCGCTTCATTCCCTCACGGTCCTTTCTTGACTTAATCTGGTTGATGCGGCCCTTGCGTCCGCCGTATCGGTTCCGCCCGCCGTGGCTGGGGCGGGAGGACTCGAACCTCCAAATCGCGGATCCAAAGTCCGCTGACTTGCCATTTGTCTACGCCCCAATCGACGGCAAAAAGCACCGCTCTCAGTCGCCGTGCAGAGGCGCGACGACCGCGGTGTCCGTCTCGCTGAGCTCTGCGGCCCCCCTGCGCGCCGCATCCAAATCGTCGAATACACCCACCAAGGTCGACCCCGATCCGCTCATTACTGCTCCCTGGGCGCCGCATTCCAAGATCTTCCGCCGAAGATCCCGCAGGCTGGGGTGTGCGGAGAAAACGACCTGTTCAAAATCGTTGTGAAGCTCGCGGGCCCATGCCTGAACTGGACGGGACAGGTCACCGGAACAGGTAAGCATACTAAACCCCCGCGCATTTGTCAACGACCCGGAATGTTCTTCGCCGTTCTGCCCGGTCGGTGGGCGCCCGAGGGCTCCGTATGCCCACGCAGTGGATATGCTCACATCCGGGAAGACCAGCAGGAAAAAGCATCCCCGGGGCCGGGGGATCCGCTCCAGGAGTTCACCCCGCCCCCGGACGCGGGCCGCACAGCCTAACAGGAAAAACGGTACGTCCGAACCCAGGTCCGCGGCGAGGCCGTAGAGGGCGTCTTCAGCAAGGGCCGCGGGCCCGGCGAGCCGGTTAAGACCCCGGAGTACCGCCGCCGCGTCCGAACTGCCTCCCCCCAAGCCCCCCCCGGGGGGGATTTTTTTTGAGAGCCGGATATCTACGCCGAATGACACACCAGCCCGCTCGATAAAGGACGCGGCCGCGCGCCAGGCCAGGTTCGCGTGGTCAGCAGGAACGTCGTCGAACGGACCGGAACACGTCAAGCCGACCTCGCCGCCCTCCCGGAGGGTAAGCTCCACCCGGTCGGCAAGGTCCACGGGGACGAAGATCGAGTCGATATTGTGAAATCCGTCGGCCCGACGGCCGTAGACCCGGAGACAAAGATTGATTTTTGCGTGGGCGTTGAGCGCGAGGGTACCCACGGCGGAACTATCGGCCCTGGAGCTTCTTTTCGATACGGTCTTTAAGCCCGGGCTCTTTATGATGAAAACGCAATGCCCGGCGCCACGCCTCCTCGGCGTCTCCACGCCTTCCCAGCTCCCCGTAGATATCCCCGAGATGTTCGAGTACGATCGGGTCTTCGGTCGCGGTCTCGGCGGCCCGCACCTGAACGGGCAGGGCCTCGCTGAGACGCCCCTGCCGAAAGAGACTCCACGCCAGACTGTCCAGGATGTAGCCGCTGTCGGGACGAAGGGCAAGGGCCCGGCGGATGAGATCCTCGGCCTCCTGGAGGCGGATTCCCCGGTCCGCAAAACTATACCCCAGATAATTCAAGGCATCCACGTTCTCCGGATTTGCTTCGATCGACCGTTCCAGGAGCGTTACCATTTCGTCGAAGCGATGTAATCTGTCGGCGGCCACGGCGGCGTTAAACAGCAGCCGGTCGTCCCGGGGGGCCCGCTCGATTCCCCGGCTCAGGGTATCGAACGCCTCCTGATAACGTTCCGTCTCCAGGTAGGCGCCTCCAAGAAAATAATAGATATCCGGATCTTCGTCATGGAACTCGAGAAGTTCCTCGTAGGTTCGGATGACGTCGTCGATCCTGTCCAGGTTTCCATAGATAAAAGCCAGATGCAGATAGGCCTTGACCTCGTCGGGACGAGCCATGATCACCTGACGGAACTGTTCCAGGGCGGCATCCCACTCTTTTCGTTCCTCGTGAATACTGCCGATCATCATCCGGGCGCGAAGATCGCCGGGCCGTCGAGCCAGCACCTTTTCGAACTCCGCGATCGCCAGATCGTACTGCTCCAGATCCACGTACGTAAGGCCCAGTCGAAAATGCAGATCCGCAGGCTCCTTTAGCGACGATCCCTCCAATGCCTTGAACTCCTCCGCCGCCTTATCGGGCTTCCCGATCCTCAGATACAGGGCCGCAAGCCGTTCCCTCGTACTGCTGTTGTGAGGATTCAGGTCCCGGGCCCGGAGATACTGCTCCAGCGCGGCGTCCCACTCCTGCTGTTCCTCGTAAATCGCCGCCAGGTTCAGGCGAACGGCTTCAAGCCGAGGCCGCCGGACGGCGAGTTCCTCGTAATAGCCCCGGGCCTCTGCAAAGTTCTTCTGTTCCATGGCGATGGCGCCGAGATAGTACAGGGCTTTGAAACTACGGGGACGCCGGGCCCGCAGGTCTTCAAACACGGACCGGGCCTCGTCGAATCGTTTCCCCGACATGAGGAGTCCGCCGAGATAGAGATAGGGTTCCTGCCGGTCCGGGTCCGCGGAAACGGCCTTCCGGTACGCGTCGAGGGCACCGTCCACGTCCCCTGACGCCGTCTTGATGTTTCCGAGAAGAAGCAGACCGTCGACGTGACGGGGATGGCGAGCGAGTAGCTCGTTCAGGATCGATATGGCGGCTTC
>CAYYSS010000154.1:0-6680 GCA_964474325.1 uncultured Nitrospirota bacterium | reverse complement strand
GCCCCTTTTGATAAATTCACAGAAATCACTTCCGAGAAGTGCGGAATGTAAGACGTGAGACGTGGACGCACGGGAAAAAACGTTGCCGGTCGGCGGCCTTTGGAAGTCAGGCGTGAGAAGGGAGACGGGAAAAGTTGGCAGTCGTCGGTTGGCAGTCGGCAGTCGGCAGGATCATTTCAATTTCACGTTTCACCCTTCACATTTCACGGCCGTTAACCTCGAACCTGGAACCTTATTCTTCATCCCCCTCGCCCATTGCCTAACGCCTATCGCCTGCGCCCGCGGGCGTCAATCGTCATTCGTAAATCCGCCGTGTTTCGATTGTTTTTCCGGTTCACTCCTTTCGAAAAGGGTGTAATCCCACTCCCGCCGCCGGATCCTGAAGCCTACGTGGACCAGGTCCTGTTCGACCTCCTGCGTGGTCCGGCCGACGATAAAGGCCGGTTCGTCGCTTCCTTCCAGATACTCTTTGACAAGGACGAGGTGACGCAACTTAGGTACCTTGCCCTGGTAATAGAATGCAAGACTGGGCTTGTTGAGCTTATAAGCCAACAATGTGCCGTCCGCCGCGGCATGTTCCGAACGCGCCTCTCGTGCGAACGACCGGAGGGTCCCCTGGAACGCTGAGGTCACAACGGGAAGGACGGCGAGCATGAGCAGATAGAGCGACACACCGATTGCGGCGGTATAAAACGGACTGCCCAGCCGTCCCCGAAGACCTGCGTAAAAACCCCAATAGGCCGTAAGCACCACCACCGCGCCAAGGGCGATGAAGGCGTACACCGGAAGCGCCGCATTGCCCAGCGGCACCCGTACATACCATATCCCTCCGGCAAGTCCGAGGGCCGACACAAACAGGACCCACCCGAGCAACCGTACACCCCGCCGGGGTGGATCTCCCAGAACCCTGTCCATGCCGAGTCCCGCAAGAATCGCCGCCGCGGGAAATCCTGGGAGTAGGTAGTTCGGCAACTTTGTTCCGGAGGCGGAAAAGAAGAGCGCTACGAACCCGAGCCAGATAGCGGCCAGACGCCCGAGGGAGCGAACTTCGCCTTTCCCGGTCCCGCCCAGGGCCCAGGGGATCATGGCAATCCATGGGAAAAAGCCGACACAGAGAACAATAATGTAGAAATACCATCGACCCGTGTGGCCCGAAACCACGCCGGTGTAGCGCTGGAAATGGTGTTTGATAAAAAACTCGTTCACGAACGAGCCGCCGTCTCTCAATGTCTGCACCACATACCAGGGGGCCGCAACGGCGAGAAACAGGAGAACGCCCGCGGGATCCCATACATCCCGCAACCGGAATCGGCGTTCCAGTAACCGCCATATCAGGATCACCCCCGCGGGAATCACGATCCCGACCAACCCTTTTGTAAGCACCGCACAACCCGCGGCACCGTAGGCCAGTCGAAGCCACGTCCGCCGACGGGGACGGGTTACGTGGAAAAACAGAGCCCCGCACGAAACCGTGATGAACAGGGTAAGGACCATATCCGTCACCGCCGTGCGCCCGTATACGAGGGGTTCAAGGGACAGGAGCCACGACAGGGCGGCCCACAGAGCCGCCCGTGGCCCGGCAACGTGTTTCACTCCAACGAAAAGTAAAAGCGTCAGGACGGTGAACGCCGTCGCCGACGGCAGCCTGGCCGCGAATTCGTTAACCCCGAACGCTAGGAAGGCTGACCCTTGGAGCCAGTAGAAAAGAATCGGTTTGTCGTTCCGTGGTTTGTAATTATAGGTGGGAGAGATCCAGTCGCCCGTTTCGATCATCTCCCGGGAGGCCTCCGAGAACACCGCCTCGTCCACATCCGTAAGAGGCGTGGCCCCCAACCGGAAAAACGCCACCGCGACGGAAAACACGGCGACCGCGACGAGGATACGGCCGTTTTTCAGATTTTCTCGAAGCACGGCCCGCAAAGGACGGAACCCTCGCGGAGGCGGGCGCGGGGTTCCATGACCTTCTCGCCGCATTCGACACAGCGGACCGAGGTATAGATGCGGGCCCGTGCCGGAGGTGGTCCGTCGACCGGCGTGATCCGCAGGAGGTCCTCTTCAGGGACCTCGAGAATCTTCTTGATCTTCGCGGATTTCAGTTCCCGGACCCGTCGCGCAACGTCAGGGTCGGTATCGCCGTTCCTGAACCTGGCCCATACCTCCCGGTCGGCCGGCGATTCCTCATTATGGAAATCCACGGCAATCCTCAAACCCGGGACCTCTCGATCGGTTCCTCCCCTTCTGAAAAACGTAAATACCGACTTCCCCGTATCCCGGAACACAAGGTTGCCTTTACCGAATGTACACCCCATAAGTACCTGAATCGCATCCACGGAACAGGAATCGGTCTCGACCACGGCAACCAGTTCCTCGTCCTCGGCCCGACGGCCGAGGCGTTCAAGGGCCGCACGGGCCACGCGGACCCCGTAGGCAAGCCCCGGACAGACGTGCCCGTGGAACGAGGCGCACCGTTTCAGGTCGTTTTCGGGACCGGTGTCTCCGGCTCCCTTGGAATTACGGCGGGTTTCGCTCACGGGGCATTATAGCAAACGGCCCCGTGCGTTCCGAAACGTCGTAGGGTATCCTAGGTGCCATGGAGGCGATTCCGCAGGCGGCGGGAACCACTGAGGCCGACAACACGACCATCTGGCGTCTGATCCTGGACGGGCCCGGGAGCGCGTCGCGCAATATGGCCGTCGACGAAGCCCTGGCCGGTTCGGTCCGAACCGGAGCAAGCGGACCGGTATTACGTTTTTACGGCTGGAATACCCCGTCCCTTTCCCTCGGGTATTTTCAATCGTTGAACACCGATGTGGACGTTTCGGCCTGCCGGGCCCGGGGTATCCCCGTTATCCGGCGGCTCACCGGCGGCCGTGCAATACTCCACGATGACGAACTGACCTATACCGTCGTCGCGTCGACCAGGCAGAAGCCCTTCGACCGGGGTATCTACGAAACCTACCGGGTAATCAGTTCCGCCCTCGTGCGGGGGCTTAAGCTGCTCGGCGTATCGGCGCAGTTCAGTCGTCGGCGTCCAGGCAAGGCCGGACGGAGAACGCGAAATCCCGTCTGTTTCCATTCCCTCGGTTTCGGCGAGGTACACGTCTCGGGCAGAAAACTCGTGGGAAGCGCCCAGCGCCGCTGGCCCGAGGCCTTCCTCCAGCACGGAAGTATCCCGATTACCTACACCGACCGGGACATCCTCGAACTACTCCGGTGCGCGGACGGCGATCTCCGTCATAACCGGGGCGGACCCGGCGACAACGCAACCGGCCTTTCGTCTCTCGTACCTGAATTCGATCGCGGTGCACTCATCCCGGCCCTTAAAGCCGGCTTCGAAAACGAGTTTGCCTGCACCTTTGTGAACGACCGGCTGACGGAAGACGAGTCACGTCATGCCCGGGAACTGCAAAGGAATAAATACGGATCGCGCGACTGGCTCGCCAGACGTTAACCTTAGCGGTTCACCGGTGGATTCGCTCCGCTTAATCCACCCTGCATTATTGATTTGCCCCGCGTTCCCGGCGTTCGTCCACCCCGCTGCCCCATCAACGAAAACACCTTTCCCTCTTCGCGTACATTCGTGTTCCCCTTAACGTTGCAAAAGATTCCTGGAGAAGGGGCCGGCGGGATCAAAAAAATACGCAACACGGCATGACGGATGGGCGATAGGCAATGGGCGGGGGGATGAAGAATAAGATTCCAGGTTCGAGGTTCGAGGTTAACGGCCGTGAAATGTGAATGGTGAATGGTGAAACGTGAAATGATCCTGCCGACTGCCAACCGACGACTGCCAACTTTTCCCGTCTCACTTCTATCGTTTCACCTCTGCAAATAACCTGATCGCCGAACAAGGAATTTTTGTAACAATTCCATCTTTCTTAACCGGCGCCGGCGGCAACTTGACTCCCTCCTTTTGGTTCTTGTATAACACGATACTTCGGTTATCTCGCCCGATCCGTCGTCGTGTTTCGTTTTTTCACGGTTCAGAACGCGAGACCGTTCGAAAATTGCTTTCTTGAGGAGGAGTTAGGTTCATGTCCAAGCTGATAGCGTCATCTGCGATACAGGCGTCCCACGAGATGTTCACGCGGACCCGGGATTTGCTGGAGAGCACGATCGCGGCCAAGGGCGAGGGGTTTGAGTTCGAGTTTCCCGACACGGCGTTTTGTCTTCCTTTGATTAATGCCATGACGGCCTACGGGATCAGGACCCCGGGTCAGATGCGGGAGGGTCTTCGGTTTGCCGAGGAGTTGTTGACGGATGCGCCGGAGGAGACGTTATGGAAGCCGTATCTTGGCGAGGCTCTGGATGCGGGCATGGCCACGCTGTTTTGTCAGGAGATCTGGCTTGCCCTCCGGTACATTGAGGGACTTGAGCCGGTCCGGGACGACGCGCTTGATCTTACGTACAACGGGTTTATCACGGACACGATCCAGCGGAACCTGGGGATTCAGCTGGTGGACGGCACGATGCCGGGGTTTGCGGCGATTATCGGGGCGGCGCCGGACGACGAGACGGCGGAGAAGATCGTCAAGGAGTTGCAGGAGAAAAACATTCTGACGTTTTTATCCGGCACCGCCGGGGGCGATTCGGTCACGGCCCAGCTGGTACGCCGCGGGGTCCAGCTTGGCTGGGACACGCGGATTGTTCCCCTGGGGCCTGCCACGGAGCACACGTTATACGCTCTTGACTGGGCGGTTCGTGCGGCGATGATTTTCGGCGGCATCAAGGCGGGGGATTACGCGGGGATTTTGAAGTACACGAAGGACCGAGTTTTCGCGTTTGCGATGGGTCTTGGCGAGATGGACGCCATGAAGTGGGCCACGGGCGCGGGTGCGATCAACATGGGGTTTCCCGCGGTCTGCGACACCGACATACCGGTGATTCACCCCACGGGGGTGTGCACGTATGAGGAAGTGGACAAGGAGCTTGATCACGAGAAGATCGTGCAGAAGGCCATTGAGGTACGGGGTCTGAAGATTGTGGTGGAGAAGCCCCCGATACCGGTTTCCTACGGGCCGGCGTTTGAGGGCGAGCGGATCCGGAAGGAGGATATGTTCATTGAGTTCGGGGGCAACCGCACGCCTGCGTTCGAGTGGGTACGGATGCGGGAACTCGACGAGGTTGAGGACGGCAAAGTGGAGATTGTGGGCACGGACTGGCAGACGGCGTTCGAGGCCGGCGGGAAGATGCCCTTGGGGATGGTGATCGATGTAGCGGGCCGGAAGATGCAGAAGGACTTCGAGCCGGTGATTGAGCGGAAGATTCACCACAATTTGAACGAGGCCCAGGGGATCTGGCACATGGGTCAGCGGGACATCAACTGGATGCGGATCAGCAAGACGGCCAAGAGCGAAGGGTTTACGCTGGAGCACATGGGTGTGATCCACACGGCGATGATGAAGAGCCGGTTCAAGTCCATTGTAGACAAGGTTCAGGTAACGTTGTACACGGACGAAGACAAGGTGAAAGAGCTGATCAAGGAGGCCCGGGCGGCGTACAAGAAACGTGACGAGCGTCTGGCCACGTTGACGGACGAGTCGGTGGACACGTTTTACTCGTGTCTTCTGTGTCAGTCGTTTGCACCGAGTCACACCTGTGTGATCACGCCTGAGCGGCTGGGGCTGTGCGGGGCCTACAACTGGCTTGACGGCAAAGCGGCCTATGAGATCGATCCCACGGGGGGCAATCAGCCCATTGCCAAGGGCGAGGTGCTGGACGGCACGAAGGGCCGGTGGACGGGTGTGGACCAGTACGTAAGTCAGGCATCCGGCGGCGCCATTGAGACCATGAACGCCTATACGATCATGGACAACCCCATGACGTCCTGCGGGTGTTTCGAGGTAATCTGCGCTATTCTGCCCGAGGCAAACGGGGTAATGCTGGTGCAGCGGGGCTATGCGGACATGACGCCGATCGGGATGAAGTTTTCCACGCTTGCGGGCACCGTCGGCGGGGGCCTTCAGACGCCGGGCTTCATGGGGATGGGCAGAAACTTTGTGACGTCCAAGAAATTTCTCTACGGCGACGGCGGGCTCAAGCGGGTGGTCTGGATGACGAAAAACCTCAAGGAGAGCCTCAAGGAGGCTTTTGAAAAACGCGCCGCCGAGGAAGGCGCCCCGGATCTGCTCGACCGGATCGCCGACGAGGACGCCGCCACCGATTCCGAGAAACTCCTGGAGTTCCTCACCGAGAAACAGCATCCCGCTCTCGAAATGGAGCCTATGCTGTAGGCATCGTCGATTTTAGGCATCGCAGATTTTGCACGAAAAACGATCGCTCCCCTCCTCCGGGCGGGGAGCGTTTTTCTTTTTTGCAGGTCGTCGCATCTCTTTAGAATTTTTGATTTTTCCGGTTCTTCCTGTATAATGGGCGGGTATACGGTCGGGAGGACCGTCCGCAGAATGAGGAGCCGTAAACGTATTGATTCAGGGGGGTAACGAAACCATGGCAGAATCAACCCAGCAGGGCCTGAGCATCCGCACGAAACTCCTGGCAACGGTGTTGTCCCTCATCGCCGTGGCACTTATCGTGGGGTTGGCCGGGTATTACGGCATCGTCAGACTCGGTGCACACCTTAAGGAGATCTCCGGCGGCGACGTGAACAAACTGGCGGTCATCGAGCTGCTAAGCCAGAACGCTCAGGCCGCCCGTATGTACGAAAAAGAGTTTTTTCTCTT
>CAYYSS010000153.1:0-6688 GCA_964474325.1 uncultured Nitrospirota bacterium | reverse complement strand
AAACGCCCGGTACCGGGCAGGAGATCTCGATGGGGCGGTTGAGGCCTATACGAAGGCTCTCGAACTTGATCCCGCCGACGAGGATGCCCGGCGGAACCTGGAGTTCGTGAAAAAGAAGATCGAAGAGATGCGGCAGAATCAACAGAACAACCGGGATAATAAAGACCGGGAAAAAAACGACGAACAAAAAGGCGATGAAAAGACCTCGGCCGGGAAAGGCGGGGAGAAAAGCGCCGGGAATCGGGAAGAGCAAAAGAGCGGCAGCGAAACGACTTCCCGGAAGGAGCAGGAAAAAGACGGCCCGTCCTCTTCAGGGACGGACGAAGAGCAGCAGGGTGAGAATGCGAACGCAAACCACAACCCGGCAAGCGGGACCGACGATATGAAACCAGGGGAAACAGCCGGAGCCGGGGATTCCGGCGAGCGGTCCGAGGAGGCCCGGGAGGCGGCGCAGAGACTCTTCGGGGGGGAGGCCGGGCGAAGGCGTGCGGAGGCGCTCCTTGAGCGTCTTCAGGACCAGCCGGGCAAAGCACTTATGCCCCGGTACGAGAAACGCAGGGTGGAGAAAGACTGGTGACCGCGTTTACGAGAAGATACGTTTCCGCCGTGGTTTCCGTTCTGGCATTGTTCTACGGGGTTTTCGCGGTATCAGCGCCCGTCTCGGCGGCGGACGTGGCCGTACGCGCCGTGGTGGACCGGAACGTTATCGACCCGTCCGAGACCGTTAACCTGAGCGTGATTATCACCGGGCAGGGAGGCGAGGTCGACCTTTCAGCAATCAAGGACTTCCGGATTCTATCCCGGGGATCGTCCACGAGTCTCCAGATCGTCAACATGAAGATGACGAAAGAGTCGCGCTATACCTACGGGCTCATGCCGCTTCGGGAAGGCACGCTCACGATTCCGCCGCTTACCGTAACCGCGGGGAACACCCGGGTGACCACCGAGCCTATAACGATCACGGTCCGGCCGGGCGGGGCTGAGGCCCGGGGAAACAGTGGGGCCCCGGGCAGACTCCCGAGTCCCGGCGGAACGCGGGAGGCCTTCGTCTCCGCGAAGGTTTCGAATTCGTCTCCCTGGGTGGGTCAGCCGGTGACCTATACGTTTACGTTCGCCCGGAGGGTGCAGATTGCCGATGCCCGGTTTGAAAAGCCCTCGTTCGAGGGGTTTTCCGCGGGTGAAGAGGCCGACGAAAAGAACTACCGGAAGGTGATCGGCGGTTTGGAGTACGAGGTAACCGAACTCCGGTACCGTCTTCTGCCCCTTCGGCCCGGAAAACGGACCATTGAACCCGCCGTCCTGATCGCCAAGGTCCCCGACGCCCGCCGACCCCGGTCCCGCCTGGGGTTCCCTTTTGACGACCCGTTCTTTTCATTCGGCCGGACATCGTGGCGGTCCCGGACGTTTCGTTCCGGTCCGGTTGACCTGAACGTCCGGGAACTGCCGCCTCAGCCGAAGGGGGGCTATTCGGGACTGATGGGCCGATTTTCCATTTCAGCGAGTCTCGAGCCCGCCGATGTCGGCGTGGGAGATTCGGCCACACTGACGCTTACCGTAACAGGGAAGGGAAACGTTGAAGAAGCGCCCGCGCCCGAGGTCGGGACTCCCGACTGGATACGGGTGTACCCGGACCAGCCTGAAGCCGGGGGCGACGGGAAAAAGATATTCCGTTTCGCTCTCGTGCCCTCGGCGCCCGGTTCGGTGAGCCTCGGACCCTTTCGGCTTACGTATTTCGATCCCCAGGCGGGGGCGTACAAAACGGCCTCCACGGCCCGGGTGACGCTTACGGCCCGGGGTGCCGTTGAGGAGGTTACAAAGGAACCGGTTCCCGCGCCGGCAACCCCGGCCGACGGGGCCGAGGGTCGTGGCCGGGCGCGGGTTCCCGAGGGGGTGCAATCTTTTATAAGCCGCGTGGTCACCCCCCTTGGGGCCGTTATCCTGGTCGCGCTTGTACTCGGCGCGGTAATTTTACGAA
Source organism: uncultured Nitrospirota bacterium (assembly GCA_964474325.1). GTDB lineage: Bacteria > Nitrospirota > Thermodesulfovibrionia > SZUA-242 > CAYYSS01 > CAYYSS01. The sequence continues at coordinate 4,713 of CAYYSS010000153.1, read as the reverse complement.
AAGCATTTCCCGTCTTACGGCGCATGTTCGCCGGCCGGGACCGGAGCCGGGTGCGGATCCGGGAAGAGGCCCGGACGGCACTCCGTACGGCCCGGGACGTATGCGGTAACGATCCGGGTGCCTGGGCGGATGCGGTCTACACGGCAATTCTCCTTGCGGCCCGTCTCAAGACGGGTTCCGCCGTGCCCCCGAGCCCGGACGAACTCGGACGAATCTTTCACGGCGACGATCACGAGGCCGCTCGGCGTATCGTCGAGCTGATGGAAGCAGTGGAAGGCGCCCGGTTTGCGGGGTTCGGCTCGGACGCCGGCGAACGAAAGCGGATTACGGACGAGGTGGAAAGGCTGGTGTCGAGGGCCGGGTGAAGAGTGAACGGTTTGAAAACAAAGTTCGAGGTTCGAGGTTAACGGCAGTGAATAGTCAATTGTGAATGGTGAAACGTGAATGGTGAATGGTGACTGCCGTGACTCCAGTAGCGTCCGACACGTTCATGCTAATTACCTTGCAACCAACTGAATGATTGATGTTTTTCTGATGCGTCAAGGTGTAACCGATTTGAAATATCGACACGACTCACGGCACCCTTTCCGGATTGCTCCGGGAGGTGCCTATGCACATTGGACACCTGGTGTTTGCGCAGGTCATGGCTTTTGCTCCATGGCATACGTTCCGTCGTCTGGTCACCAAATATCGCGGAGATTTCAACGTCCGAACCTTTCGGTGTACCGATCATTTCTTGTCCATGGCTTTCGCCCGGCTGACCTATCGAGAAAGCCTGCGCGATATCGAAGCGTCGCTCGGCGCCCAGCCAACCAAGTTGTACCACCTCGGGATTCGCGGCAACATCACTCGAAGCAATCTGGCCGACGCCAACGAAACTCGGGACCGGCGCATCTACTGCGAATTTGCTCGGGCACTGATCCGAATCGCACGGCGTCTGTATGCCGAAGAGCCGCTGGCACTGGAATTGGACAACAGGGTCTACGCACTGGATTCGACCACCATCGATTTGTGCTTGGCGCTGTTTCCCTGGGCGTCCTTTCGGGCAAGCAAAGCCGCTGGCAAAGTCCACACCCTGCTGGACCTGCGAGGGGCGATTCCTGCCTTTATTTTCGTCTCCGACGGGAAATGGCACGACGTCAACGTGCTCGACCTTCTGGTGCCGGAAGTGGGAGCCTTCTACGTCATGGACCGGGCGTTTAGAAACGAACGGGGCCGGACCTTGACATAGGACAAAGGGAGAGTCGTTTCCAACATAGACAACGTACCGTATTGACGGCTGGAGAAGGCGGAACGTTTGGTAACAGGTCGTAAGGCGTTGGTTCTCTATAGTCGGATTGCCCTGGCGGCAATACCTGAAGCTCTTTGACATGTGAAGTTTACTGATCACCGCGGCTCGGCGGGCTTACGGCTTGCTGTGGGTTGAGCCGAACAGGCCTGCCTTGAGCTGAGCCGAACAGGTCCGCCTTGAGCCGCCGGGCGTATTTTCCGGCTTCCCGAATCGGGTCCCCTGACCCGTGGAGGGTCGATCCGACTGGCTTCTGATGCCCGTGCCCGGCTCAGGGGGATACGAAGGCCCTGAGCGAGACGGCCGTTTCCGGGAATGCTGAAAGGATCTTCTTGTCGGTGGTAACGAGAGAAACGCCGAGGTCTTTTGCGAGCGCGACGAATTCGCAGTCGTATGCCGAACAGCCGGAGGGAATCAGAAGAGGAAAGACGGACTCGGAATCCACGGTGAATTCATTCCCGTTCAACAGGGACTCAGCCTCGGCCATGATGGCCATGGCGTCGGCAGTCGAGAGATGGTTGCGGCGGACGTAGCCGGCAAGGACGTTACGAAACTCGCTGCGCCACAAGAGCGGCGCGGCCCAATCGGGATCTTTCCGGTAGGTTTTCTCGGCCTCGGAGGTGTATCTTCCGGAGATGTACAAGTAGGCGACGACGTTGGTATCGACGACGATCACGGGCGTCCGATGCGCTTCGTCCGGTTGAGTTCGCGGACGCTGAGGCGATGATCGGAGGTTTTCCTCCGGAGTTCGCGGGCGCGGGCCAGAGTCTCTTCGGTATCCACGGGTCTTCGTTCCAATGCGCGCTCGACGCAGACGATGATCTCGTTGTTGAGACTCCGCCGATTCTCCCTGGCGGACTTTTTCAGGCGACGATATAGGGGATCGGGGATGTTCTTGACGGTCAGGGTTGCCACGGCGACCTCCTTGATTCCAATATGGTTACATTATGGAATACGGCTGGATCGGCGTCAAGATGAGAAGACGCCCCGGCTGGTTATCCATGAGGCGTATCAGGAAGAAGCAAAGAAGCGCCGCAACTTTTCCCGGGATAAACCGCATTTCGTCCGGGCCTCGGACGCCGAGGCCTTGTCCGGGGAATAATTGCGTTCTTTTCGATCGTTTCGCCCCAACCGGCACCGTGATCGCCGAAGACGGCCACGAAGCGTTTGGCGGGCCCCGTTCGATTACGGTACTGCACAAAGGCGCCTAGACCGCCCGCTGACGCCGAATCCACGCTGGCGGTCCTCGATGGGATCCTCTCGGTGGACAATGCCCTGGTCCTGGCGATTCTCGTCCGGGGTCTTCCCCCCGGCAAAGAGAAAGCGGGCGCTGACCTACGGGATCGCCGGGGCCTTCGTCTTTCGCTTCGTCGCCCTCATCTTCGCCGCCCACCCCATGCGCTTCATGGTCTTCAAACTGGTGGGCGGGGCTTACCTCATCTACCTGGCGATGAAACACATGTTCTTCTTCCGGAAAGAAGACGCCCACCAGCCCCGGAAAAGCGTGGGAAAAAGCTTTTGGAAGACCGTGGCCGTGGTGGAACTCACGGACATCGCCTTCTCCATCGACTCGATCACCACCGCGGTGGCCATGACGGACATGCTCGTGGTGGTCTGGGCCGGGGGGATACTGGGGATCGTCTTTCTCCGCTTCGCCGCCGGTCTGTTCGTCAAGCTCCTCGACCGGCTACCCCGCCTCGAGGACCTGGCCTACCAGCTCATCTTCTTCGTCGGGGCGAAACTCAGCCTCGAGGCTTTTCATATCGAGATCGGCCACGGGATCTTCTGGCTCATGATGGGGATCATCGCCGTTCTCGGGTCCGCCCTGGTCTACCGGGACTATTACCAGACGAAAACGAAAAGCCGCTACCACGACCGGCTCCTCGCCGAGGCGAAAAACGGCGGGCTTTCCGTGGAGGAACTCCTCGAACTCGAGTACCTCCCCCGGGAGGTTCTCCTCTTTCTCCGGGAGGAGGGGTTTCTCACCATCAATCCTCCGGAAAGCGCCTCCGAATCGCCCGGCTTCGTGTCAGATTGAGCGTTTCAAGATGCCGGGACAATAGCGTTCAGCAATTGTGGCGCCACCGGGCATGGCGTATAAAGGTGTCAAGGGATACCAAATTTGCGAAGTTAGGGGACGCCAGGCCTTGCGATTCCAGGCCATGGTTTTCGATACCTAAGCCGCGAGCCGGGTACCCGGGGGGAAGGCGGTGGAGTACCGGGCAGCGCCCGCAGCCGGCGGACACGCCGAGATCGCATGATAGGGGCTTCGCGGGGTCAAATCTTTTGTCTTGATATTCTGGTAGTGTCGTGTTATCGTTTGCTATGGCACGGCCGTTGAGAATCGACTACCCGGGTGCGTACCACCACGTCATCAACAGGGGGAACAACCGCCAGGCGATCGTTCGTGACAACCGCGACCGGGAACGCTTCCTCGAAACCCTCCGGGTCTCTGTTAAGACCTACGCCATCCGGCTCCACGCCTTTGTGCTGATGGCAAATCACTTTCACCTGCTGCTGGAATCCCCCCGGGGCAATACGTCGGAGTTCATGCGGCGTTTCAATATCGCCTATACCGCCCAGTTCAACCGTCGCCACAAAAGAACCGGCCACCTCTACCAGGGCCGGTTCAAGAGCGTCCTCGTCGATCGCGATGAATACCTGAGCGTGCTCTCGCGCTATGTCCACCTTAATCCGGTACGGACAAAGGCCTGGAGGAAGAAGGATCCGAAGGAGCAGGCCGGTTATGTACTCGGATATCCGTGGGGTAGCCTGCCGGGATACGTGGCCAAAAAGAAGCGGCTGGATTTCGTGGTCTATGACGGGATACTGGAGGAATACGGCGGTGATACGGCAGGGGGCCGACGGCGATACCGGGATCGGGTGCTTGGGGAGCTTGGGGCTGAAATGGACTTTGGGGACAAGGTGGTAGGCCAGAGCATTCTCGGAAGCAGCGAGTTCGTTTCGTGGGTTCGAGGAAGGTTTCTCGGCAAGGGACGGGAGCGGGAGAAGCCGGGCGTGAGGGCGGTATTGACGGAGGTGGACCCGGAGAGGCTGATCGAGGTTGTGTGCCGGGAGTCGGGTTGCGGGCGGGATGAGGTTCTTCACGGCCGGGGGCACGTGATCCGTGACCTTGCGATGGAGCTTCTGTCGGTCCGGTGCGGCCTGGCGAACGTGGCGATCGCGAAGCTGATGGGAGTGGACTACAGCACGGTGAGTCTTCGGCGCAAAGGGGTGCGGGAGCGGCTTTCAAGGGACCGGAAGCTCCGGGAACTGGAACGGCGGATCGGGGAAGGGGTGGTAGATGGGGCGGGAGGAGTAGAGAAAAGGAAGGATGCGGGATAAGACCAGCGTGCCGAAAATCAATTCCAAAGATTTGATAATCATTAGAGTGCACCTCCTCTGGAGCGCAGGAACGAAGTTCT
>CAYYSS010000152.1:0-6749 GCA_964474325.1 uncultured Nitrospirota bacterium | reverse complement strand
AATCGTGCCGTAGACCCGGTTTATGGATATCCGGGCGTTACGCAAGGGGTACGCCCGGAGATCCAGGGTATTATTCAAGAGTTCGTTAACGTCGGCGCGGCCTTGCTGGGAGTCTTTCTGCCGGGAAAACGTAAGGAGATTCTCGACTGTCTTTTTACACCGCAGTGCACTCTTCAGAATCTTCTTTGCGTCACGTTCCACGTCCGGGTCTCCCGTCCGGCGGAGAAGCATTTCCGCGTATCCGATGACACCGGTAAGGGGATTGTTGATTTCGTGCGCAACACCGGACACGAGCTGTCCCACCGTGGCCAGTTTATCGGCGTGATGCAGCTGTTCCCGCAACTGGCGTATCTCGGTCATGTCCCGAAGACTCGTTACGCACGCCCGGAGGTCACCGTTCTGTTCAAAAATCGGATACGAGGCAACCAGGTAGGTCCTGCCCTCCCGGTTCATTTCCCGGGTCACAGCGCTCCCGTCACCGCCACAGGCGCCGCGGCAGGCCTCGCCCAAGGGGTCGTCCTGGAAAAGTTCTTCGCACCTGCGCCCGATGACGTCCCTGAAATCCAGACCCAGCATCGTTACAAAGGAGCGATTGGCCCGGACGATCCGGCCGTCGGCACCCTGTATAAAGATCATATCCCTGATCCCGTCAAAGGTGTTCCGCCACTCCTCACGCCTCTGCTTCACGGCATCGTAGAGCGCCGCATTCCGCAACGCCGTACCCGTCCCCTGCGCAAGGGCGTCGAGTAAGCGGACCTCCCGATCGGAAAACGTCCGTTCCGGATCCGTCGTCAGGATCACGAGGAAGCCGAAGGCATCATCCATTCCGGCACGGATTCGGGCATAGACGCCGGCCCGGGGTTCGGTATCTCCAAACGGGGCGTCCTTCAACAAAGCGCCGATCTCCTCCCGGTCGAGCCGCGCGGCGTTCTCGGGAAAGCGGGTACCCGCCTCCGCCCGGGGAAACGAAATCACGGGGTCGTCATCCATGCCGTATACCGATCCCTGCACATACTCGTCACCCGAAAGACGGAACGACAGGGAGGCCGTACTGATCAGCAGGTTCGCGGCACCGACCGTGGCCGATGCAAGAATCTGGTCCTGGGACAGGGTTCCGTTGATATCGGTCAAAAGCGCGTTCAGGAGTACGAGACGCCTCAATAAGACGTCTTCTTCACGGCGAGTCCTCGCCCGGCGAAGCGCATCCGACAAGGATGCCGGCAAAACGGCATAGTAATTAAAACCCTTTACGATATAGTCCGAAACGCCGGCGCGGAGAGCGTCGGCGACGATCGTCTCGTCGCCCTTGCCGGTAACCATGACGATCGGCAGGTTGGACCCTTTCTCCCGCAAGGACCGAACCAGCTCCGTGCCGGTCATACCCGGGAGGCTGTAGTCCACCAGGAGGATATCCGGAGGCTCGGAGGAGATCTCACGAAACGCGTCCTCTGCCGACGGAACGATCCGGGCGATAAACCCCCCCGTGTTTTCCAGCGCACTCTTCTGAAGAAAACTCTGCTCCGGGCTGTCTTCGACGATCAGAACGCGGACCGGGCCGAGATTATCGGCCGGGATTTCTTTGCCGGGGGGACCGTTGGCAATCAACGCGCTTCTGCTCCTTTCATCTCAAGATCGCAAAACCGGGCGCGGCATCGGCGCCCCACTCGCGACGGGATTCACGGCACACAGGCTGAGAGCCCTCTGCAAATTGCCGGGAGGTTGCGGATAAGGGAACCATGCCCCGGCTCTCGAACCGCACTGACGGAAACATACGGAAAGGATACGCCGAAAGCGTCGTCCGGTCAATACCGCTCCGTGCCCTCGCGGGCGGAATTCCGACAGGGTGGTTATCTGATTATTGGGAGATATTCCCGGCGGAAGCCTCCGGTCATTTAACCCGCATTTCTCATAGTCCTTCTACTGCGGAACCGGAAAGCCCCAAGGCTCCTCCGTTGCGCTTGGACCGGGTGCTCAACGTACCGCCAAGTACGGTCAGTTGCCCCTATTATTGCAAAAGAACTGCCGCGAAAGGAGCCGGCGGGATCAAAAAAATACGCACCCGTCTTCGCCGAAGGCTACGCCGCGGCAGGCGGTCGGCGGTCGGCAGTTGAAAATCGTAAATTGTCAATCGTTAATCGTAAATCTCCCCAGCCCCTCGCCCCTTGCCTCTCGCCCCATTGCCTCTCGCCTATCGCCTCTCGCCCATTGCCTATCGCTCATCGTCACGAGCGGCGGACGGGCTTGCGGCCGGTGGGGGTTTCGAGAAACGCGGCCACCACGTCAGGGTCGAACTGCCGGTCGGAATAGTCCCGCAGCTCCTGGAGAGCGCGTTCGTGGCCGAGACTCTTTCTGTAGGGACGATTGCTGGTCATAGCGTCATAGGTATCCGCTACGGCCACCACCCGGGCAAGAATCGGGATATCCTTGCCTTTAAGTCCGTCGGGGTAACCGCTTCCGTCCCACTTTTCGTGATGATTCCTGATAATAGTCCGTTCCAAGGGAATGCAGGAGAGGGATTGGGTGATCGTATCCCCAACCGTCGGATGGGCCTTGATCTCAAGAAACTCGTCCGGGGTGAGTTTCCCCGGTTTCAGGAGCACCGTATCCCGAACGCCGATCTTGCCGATATCGTGAAGGTACCCGGCGAACTTGATCGCCTCCATCTCGCCCTCGCTCAACCCGAGGACCTCGCCGATCTCCAGCGAATACTGGGTCACCCGTTCCGAGTGCTGGAGGGTGTAGGCGTCACGCGCTTCAATGGTGGAAACGAGCGCCCGCAAGGTCCCGATGAAGTTTCCGTACAGGGTCTCGTAGAGCGCGTTGTTTTCAAACTTGAGGCAGACCTTTTTTGCAAGGGTCGCCAAGGTCTGAATCTGACTTTCGGAAAAACTCCCCATGTCTCTGCGGGAACTGGCGTTAAGAAAACCGATCACCTCTCCTTCGATTCGAAGCGGTATCGAAAGGAAACCGGAACCCGCGGTCCCCCCGGTATGGGGATCGATCTCGTCGTCTTTACCGACACAGGAAACACCGGTGGCCAGTGCCCGGGCCAGGGGGGTGCCGGCGATGGGAAGGACATCGCCGGTACCCACGCCCTTACCCCGCTTCACGACAAAGCTCTGCCCGTCGAGAAACCCGATACTTACCCGTTCCACGTCGGTGATGTCCTGTGTTTTGTTCGACAGCCAGTCGAGGAGTTCCTCGTTTGAGCCGATGCTGTTGATCTCTTCGCCGGTCTCGTAGAGGAAATAGAGTTCCTCGACCCGCTGGGAAAGATCTTCGTGGAGTCTCTTGATGCGGTTGCGCTCCGAGGCGGAAGCATCTTCCGTAAGCACGCGGCGGGCCTCAACGAGTTTTCTGACAAGAAGCTGAACTTTGTCCAGTTTGAAGGGTTTCGAGATGAAGTCCAGCGCACCTTCTTTGAGGGCACGGATTCCGCTGTCCAGCGTCGCGTAGCCGGTTATCACGGCAACCGGCAGATCGGGGTCAAGGGCTTTGAGCTGGTGGATAAGATCGATACCCCCCAACTGGGGCATCATAAGGTCCGTAAAAACCGCGTCGTAACGACCTTCCTTGATCTTTTCGAGGGCCTCCAAGCCGTCCTTTGCCGTTTCCACGTAGCACCCGGTCCCCGCCACCATTTCGCCCAGCAGTGTACGGACCAGTTCTTCGTCGTCAACAACCAGGACCCGCGGGCTTTGCGTGGATTCCATCAATAACCTTTTCTTTCAGGGCGGTGAACTCGTCTTCCGTTACCACCCCGTTGGTTCTGAGTCGGGAAAGCCGCTCCAGGCGCTCAAGCGGATCACCGCCGTTGTCATTGCGGATTTTCGACAGGAGATATCGGTTCTCCTCCAGCAGTCCCGCCTTGAGAAAGGCATTGCCCACGGTCACGGCAAGCTCGTCCATACGGAAGGGCTTCATGACATAGTCGTATGCGCCGTCCTCCACCGCCTTTATGGCGCTATCCAGGGTCGCATATGCGGTAATCAGGATCACGGAGGCATCCGGGTCGCGGGAAAGCACCTTCTCCAAAACCTGAAGCCCGCTGGCGCCGGGCATACGGATATCGGCGATCACGAGGGGATACGACGAATAAAGCACCTTCTCCACGGCCTCCTCGCCATCGGCGGCCGTATCCACCGTGTAGCCCTCGGAAGACAGGAAATCCGCCACGAGGTCCCGCACACTCGGGTCGTCGTCGGCAATAAGTATATTGAAGTCCTCTTTGCGCACGTCCTCTTACCTCGTATTTTTCACACGTTCGATAATATCCCGCCTGGCGTGTTCTACCAATTGCCGCTTGCGGGCCTCGGTGGAAATACTGACCCGATCCTGCACCTGAAAACTCTCCCGCCCGCCGGTGTCATTCTTTCCCGACGCCGCCCGCATCGTGCGGTTGTAGACTTTAAGAACGTTGCTTATGGGAAATGCGCCGATGCTCATGGTCGTTTGCCTCTATATTATCTATCGGCCATTGGCCCCAAAACTTTAGCCCGAACAAACACTCATGAGATGTCCGGGGTGGTCGAGGAACAAACCGCGCGATAGCGGTCGTACCCTTCGCGCCCGGTCTTTCCTCTGTCGAGTTCCTGTTGAATTTTCCGTTTTTTCTTGTCGGTTTCGTACCGGATAAAATCGTTCATCCCCGCGATTTCCTGCACCATGGACTCGATCCTGGCCAGGTACCGCAGTTCGTCAGGGCCTGGCACCTCGCCGCGAAACACCGGGGCTTCGAGTACGCCGATTTTTCGCACCAGATCCATCTGAGCCCGGTGGAGCGTTTCCACATCCTTCGGGGAGTCGCTCCGAATACTGCATGCCAGTTCTTCGGTTACACTCCGTAAAGCCGAAAACAGCTCAAGGCGCTCGGCAAGGCTTTGCACGCGCGGATTCATGAAGAACTCCCTGCCAATGCCGCAACCGGGGGTTCGGCTCGCCTGGTCTGCGTTCGCACGCCCTCCCGGCATACCTCCAGCCATCCCTCCAGGAGAGTTTCCAGGAGCCGCACCACCTCGTCGATTATCAGGGGATCGTTCTCGCTGTTTGCCTCAGTGAGGCGCCCGAGCATCTAATGGTAGAGTCGCAGGAGATTTTCTGCGACGGAATCGCCCCGTTCCAGATCCAGGTGCGCCGCAAGCTCACTGATGATCGCCACGGTCCGGTTGAGCCGTTCGCACTTCCCGGTTACGTCCCCCGCGTCGAGATAGAGCTTCGCCTGCTTGGCGAAACGTATCGCACCTTTGTACAGCAGGATAACGATCCGCCCCTTATCGGCGGTTGTGAGTTCGACATTCTGATATTGGAAAAGGGCTTGGTTCATGTTCGTTGCCTCATTACTTTGTCTGCTGAATCAGGTTGTTCAGCGTGGTTTCTTGCTGGGTCAGAAAATTGCTGATGTTCTGAAGGCCGTCGAGCAGTTGCTGAAGCGCCGTAAACTGCATCCAATAGATCTCTTCCTGCTTGGCCAGGCGGCGGTTTTCCCGCTCAATAGCAGAGGTAATGCTGTCGATGGAATCGTTGATCGACTCGTTCTTGGCCGCTATCAGACCGTCGTTTGAGTCGAGCCAGCCGTCCACCGACCGGTAGAGACTCTCCGCCACGCCGACCGAGTACGTAAGGTTGCCGCGGTCGCCGGTGGCGGAACCGGTGACCAGGAGGCGCAAACCTTCAACATCCGTGCCCGCCGTACCCGTCAGGTAACGTCCGCTTCCCGTGGCCCCGAACCCGCCAATGGTCCCCGCGACATTGATCCCGGCGGTGGAAGTACCGGTGTCAAGTCCCAGGTCCGCCGCCGCCGTACCCGTCGCGGCCGAGACACTGGACGCGGAGCCGTACGTATTGGAGGTCACCGTAAGCAGGTCCGTCCCTCCGTCATAGGACACCGTAACGGTAATGCCGGCGGAACTGAAGGCGTCAAGCGCATTGAGTTTCGTCTGAATCTCCGTCGCCAGGGCGTCGCCGGTGTACGTGCCGGCAGACAGGGTCACCTCTCCGAGGACTCCGTCGACACTCAATGAGAGCGTATCGTTACTGCCGGTCGCGATGGTAAGCGTCCCTCCGAGAACCGTCCCGCCGGTAAGATAGCCTTTCGTCGCCTCCTGGGTAATGTTGACCGCGTAGGTCCCGGGCGTGGTGGCCTGGGTCGCGCTCATGAAGGTCACACCCGGATCGGTGGCGTCCCCGACTTCCGCAAAAAGCCGCGCGACCTGGTCGAAGTTCGACGCCAGGGCGGAGTCCAGAGCGCTTTCATCCAGACTCAGGGTCCCGTCCCGGTTCGTGGATATGCCGACCTGGGACAATGCGACGAGACCGGAGTCCAGCCCGTCGATCGCACTGCTGATCACCCGATGGGCCTCGGATTCTACGAGTCGAAGGGACGCATCGCCGATCAGGTGGCCCGCCGTCTCCGTGTCTTCGTCGTAGTCCTGCAGGTCGCCGATGGTACCGAACAGTCCATTGGCGGCGTCTACGAAATCCACCACCTTCTGACGCACCGCGGCGGTATCCCGGCTCACGGTGAGGTTTAGCGTGGACCCGGGAGCGGCGGACTGGAGATTCAGCGTAACGCCCTGAATCACATCGGTAATGGTATTGGTCGATTTCGTTATATTGTCGATGCCGTCGACTTTGAGAACGGCGTCCGCAGCGGACTGGGTCTCGGCCATTTTCGTGACCCCCGCCACGTTATAGGCCAGGTTCGACAGCCCTGAACCATCGTTCAGATCCCCATCGTCGTCGGCGACGCT
>CAYYSS010000151.1:0-6756 GCA_964474325.1 uncultured Nitrospirota bacterium | reverse complement strand
GCCCCAAGGCCTCGTCTTTCGTCATCCCCACCTTTTCAAGGGCGTGTTCCGCGATTTCGATCTTTCCCGACTGACCGCTCCGACATCCGACCGATACGATACCTGCGTTCATCGCCTTACGTATACCTTTGTGAACGAGACAGAGGGGATGGAGTGCCCCGCCCCCGTCCGCACGTTTGTTGTATGCCTCGACAAGATGCATCGCCTTATCCCCCCACTCGGGGATCTCCTTGTAAATAGCCCCGAAAGGACAGCCTTTTGTAACCACGACACGGTCGCCGTTTCGCTCGGTTATCTCGTAGTTGTTTTCCCCGTCGATCTGAGCGAGTTTTTCCAATACGTCTCCTTCGCCCGTGTCGAGACACCTGGCGATCGCCTCGCCCCCCTGTTGTGCCGGGAGAATTCCCATATTCTCGATATTCCCCACGAGCAGACCCCACACCGCGCATTTGATCGGATCTTTCCGTTCGAATTCAGCCATCGTCTGTTACCTCCCGATATTCGATAAAATCGTCTCGATTACGGTCCGCACCCCTGCGGCCGACCCCATATTGCAAAACATCGTATCACCGTCCTCGTCGTCCCCTGCCGGCGGGTCTCCTCTCAGCCAGTAGACCCGGCAGCCGACCGCCTGCTCGATACGCTCCCGGAAAAACCGAGCGTCATCCCGCGCCGACGGCCCGGCGTCCGACAGGAACAGACCCCCGCCAAGGCCGTCGGCTACCATATCCCACATGAAGCTGAACCGTTTCTCCCCGCGAACCAAAAAGAGCTGAATTTCATCCCCGCCGGACCGAAGATTGACGTAGTCCGCGACCCCTTTTGTCGCTACCTTATCCCGGGACAGGCCGAAGGCAACCGAAAGCGATGAGAGGAACTCGTCGATGGGGGCGTCCTCGGTGTACGCCAACAGCACCCTCCCGGGACGACAGACGCAGGACGGCGCCGTCTCGGCAGAGGCTCCCTTCTCGAGAGTCGCCGCCGCCGGCCGCTCCGACTCCTCGCCATGGGAAATTGCGGGCTGGTCTTCCGGAGCGACAAGTCCGGCACGGATAAGCTTTCCCAGGGCAACTTCCGTCCGGCACGCCCCCCAGCCCGTCTTTACACTCAATTCTTCAAGCGTCATCGGGCGGTGGTTCAGGTACTCGCAGATCCGTTCCGTCTCCTCGGTCCGATCGTCTCCCTCGGGTTCCCAGACCAAGGCATACCGGGTACCCGGTTCGGGAAGGAAGTCCCCCAGAGAACTTCGCTCATCGACAAGGCGCATACCTTCCATCAGAAGAAACGCCGCAGGCTTCATCAATCCGCCGCCGTCCACGGGCCGGGACTCGAAAGAGAACTCCGCGTCGGACCAGCCGAGAAGACTGAAAAAAGCGTCCTCGTCGCCGTCCACGCCGTCCACTTTCACACCGGCAACGATGCCGTCGTTGAAATCGATGAACGCCCGTTCGCCTCCGGCGGATTCGAGTTTCAGCCGGCCCACCTTGCGGGTCATCTCGAACATCTGCAAAAGATCCGGTAAGGAAACATCCCGGAGCCGGCCGTTCAGGGCCATGGAACCTCGGGTCTTTTTGACCCGGTCCATGAGGATTTCCAACCGAAGGATCAGCTCGTCCATATCGAAGGGCTTTACGATATAGTCGTCGGCGCCACTGCGAAGCCCGAGACGTTTCTCTTCGGGTTCAGCCCGCGCGGTAAGAAAAACGAAAGGGACGGACCCCATAGAGCGCGCCTCCCGTACCTGGCGGCAGAACTCGATGCCGTCCATCTCCGGCATGGTGACGTCCGAAACGATGACGTCCGGGGTCGTCTCGGAGCATCGATCCAGTGCTTCGCGACCGTTTACGGCCCGAACGACCGCGAATCCGGCTGTTGAAAGGTTATACTCGAGCGCCGACAAAACCGCCGGATTGTCGTCGACGACTAAAACAGTACCCCGTGTCCCCTCTGACACAACTACCATCCTCCTTCTCCGCCCGTGTCGTTAAACGGCCGAGCGCCCTCTGGTCGGCGATACTACTCCACGGCCGTCCTGCTTTCCCACACTTTGGCAGACCCCCTGCACGAATCCCCCTGCTAAAACCAATAGAGAAATCCTTTTACAACCGTTGAGGATAGCATATCTTGTGCCAACAATGAAGATCAGCCCTCGTGTGGTTACCGGACAGGCTTTCACCGATATCAAGCCGTTAACTACTCGCAAAAGGATTCGACAGCGGCAGGCCTCCCGGATAAAAGTGCGTGTTATCGCTCACCACTGACAAAAGTCGTTATTTTTGCAGGACGTTAACGATTCGGAAACGTTGCGGCACGCCGTGAGATCTCGTTCACCCTGACGTTGCAGAAATTTCCCGGAAAAGGGGCCGGGACACCCGCCTTCGGCGGAAGTCGGAAGGGAGAAGAAACAAGGGAGAAGGGAGAAGGAAAAAGGGAGAAGGGAGATGCCTCTCATTCCCCTCGCCCATAGCCTCTCGCCTTTAGCCTATCCTTACGCCGTCTTGCGGATTTTCTTGAGGCCGCCGGCCCCGAATTTTATGCCACTGTAAGGTTCACTAATCCGGTCCCGCAACAGGGCCACGTCAAAAAACCTCACAGTGGTAGAGAAACCCGGGGCCAAAGCGCTCAAGAGATTCCGCTCTGACTTCTCCCTTCTCACTTCGTCTCTCCGGCATCACCCGCGGCCCTCTTGTTGACAGTGGCGCTATTAAAAGAAAAGAATTAATTGAAGTCGTTATCCGGACTGTAAACCCTATTGTTGCAAAAGATTTGTCGCGAGAGGGGCCGGTGGGATCAAGAAAATACGCACGGCCGGCCTTCGGCGGAAGTCGGAAGGGAGAAGAAACAAGGGAGACGGGAGAAGGAAAAAGGGAAAAGGGAGATGCCTCTCATTCCCCTCGCCCATTGCCTCTCGCCTATCGCCTGCGCCCTTCATGCCGTGTTGCGTATTTTTTAAGGCCACCGGCCCCGGATTTTATGCCACTGTAAGGTAAACACCCGTGAAACAATCTGCAAAAGCCATCGCCCTCCTCTCCGGGGGGCTTGACAGCACGCTCGCCACAGTTGTGGTCCGCAACTTAGGCGTGGACGTCACCGCGGTTACGTTCCTTACCCCCTTCGGGTGTAACGCAGAGGACCGCTCGTCGTGCTCCCATAACGCCTTGCCGGCGGCAAGGAAATACGATTTCAAGCTCAAGATGGCCCATCTCGGCGAGAAGTTCATCGACATCGTCCGTAATCCGGTCCACGGACACGGCAAGAACATGAACCCCTGTATCGATTGCCGCATTCTCATGCTGAGGGAGGCCAAGGACCTCATGGATATGACCGGTGCCGATTTTCTCGTAACGGGTGAAGTCATTGGACAGCGCCCCATGAGCCAGATGCGCAATACCCTCCGTATGATCGAAAAACGCGCGGGTGTGCCGGACCTGGTGCTCAGACCCCTTTCGGCCCGGATTCTGCCCGAAACACTTCCGGAACGCCGGGGCCTCATAGACCGGGAGCGGCTTTACGGTTTTCACGGCAGAGGCCGCCGCCCCCAGATGGACCTGGCCGCCGAACTGGGCATCACGGATTATCCGGTGCCGGCCGGGGGATGTCTCCTCACGGACCCCATTTATTCCCGGAAACTGGCGAATTTTCTTCGATTGAAACCCGACCTGAGCCCCGGTGATCTCCCCCTGCTGGGTGTGGGGCGGCATTTCATAACCCCCGGCGGTGCGTGGATCATAGTGGGCCGAAACGAGAAGGAAAACAATACACTGAAAGGGCTTATCAAAGAGGGCGACATTTCGCTTTTTGCCCAGGGGGGAGGAAGCCCGATCGTCGTGGTACGGTACTGCTCGGCCGAAGAAGACGTGGAGACCGCCGCCGGCATCTGTGTCCGTTATTCCCGCCACCGGCGTCTCCCGGCCGTGGAAGTGCGGTGTTCCGACAACACCGTCCTTTCCGTATCCGCGGTTTCGGACGAACTCCTGGAATCCCTTCGGTTGTATTAAACCCCAAGGTTAACCCCCAAGGCGGCCGCCGAGCCGCAACCAAACGGGCGCTCTGCAATCGGCAGGCACCGTTTACGGACTGAAGTAAGACGTGAGACGGGAGACGTTTTTCAAAACCTTTGTGCCTTCGTGCCTCAGTGCCTTTGTGCCCTCACTTCACCATTCACGTTTCACGATTCACGGTCTTTACAGCAATTCAGTACGGGCGGCAGGCGGTTGATTGTGTTTCAAACCTCGAACCCGGAACCCCGAACCTTGAACCCTGTTTTCAAACCCATCCCCTCCATCCACCCATTCACTCTTTACCGGTCCTCCCGGCGGCGCCACGTCCGCAACCCTGCGACCTTCGTGAAATGCCCGTCGTACGTCACGAGCACCGCCCCCGTCTCAACGGCCTGCGCGGCAAGCCAAACATCGTTTATTGGAATGGGCGTTCCGGCCTTTTTGAGCCGTGATTTGAGCGTGCCGAAAACCTCGGCGGTCTCTTCCGTGACGTTCAGCACCCGGACCGTCGGCTTTTCGAGAAAAGAGGCGAGCATGGCAAGGTTCTCCCGCTCCCTGCTTCCGCCCTTGAATCCCGCACGGAGTTCTCCGAGAACAACGACGGACATGAAAACGACCTCCGCGGCCGCAAGGCAGTCCAAGACCTTCCCGTCGCCGGCAAGAAAGGCTCCATAACAATTGGTGTCGAGAACGATCCGTTTCACGTCCAATCCTTCGGGTCCACCTTCTCCAGGTCGCCGAGCCGCCTCCGGAACTCACGTGCCTCCTTCCTGCTCCATCTGCCGAACAGTTCCAGAAAATCCTTCCGGCGCTCTTCGTCCGCCTTCGGCCTGACACCCAACGCTTCCTCCAGCAGTTTCTTGACCGTCCGGTTAAGGCTGAGCCCTTCGCTTTTCGCCCTCTCCCGAAGAAGGGTATTGAGCGGCTCTTCAATTTTGTGGATCGTGATCGATTTCATCCCGGCCTCCGTTCATGAACCATATTGCCTGCATCATGGTTCATGCTAATCGTGCGCGGAACCGGCTGTCAAGCGCAGGCGATACGTGTTGCCACCAGGGGACACCCAGAAGCCAGAAGAAGAAGTCAGAAGCCACCGGTTGTTAGCGCGCGAGATAACTCGAGTGGGAAAATTGCAATAACTTCACGGCGGAAATTCGTTGACTGAGTCAAATGTAATTTGATCGCGGTTCGACCGATCCCCGCAACCGCCGTGCAACCAGGTTGATTTCATCTACCAGCTCCTAATAATCAACTCCCGCGCCTTTTTAGGGCCTGCTTTGGCCCCTCCGACGGTGTAACCGATCGATACGGCCTGGGTCCGGAAGCCTTTGAAGAGTTTCCGGATGTCCGAGTGGGCGTTTATGCTCAGGATCGCCTTGCCTTTCATCGTCCGCATGGCCTCGGCGATCGCTTCGTATTCCTCCCAGGGAAAGGGGGTCCCGTAGCCCTCGGTCTGCCAGTAGGGAGGATCCAGGTAAAAGAACGTGTGGGGCCGGTCGTACCGCTCCACGCACTCGCGCCAGGGGAGTTCCTCGATGAACACCCTCGCGAGCCGCAGGTGGGCGGCTGAGAGGTCCTCTTCGATCCTGAGCAGGTTTAAGCGAGGGGGGCTTGTCGTGGCCGTCCCGAACACCCGCCCTTCGGGCTTCCCGCCAAAGCAGAGCTTCTGGAGGTAGTAGAACCGGGCGGCCCGCTGGATGTCCGTCAGGGCCTCCGTGGGGGTGCCGTCGAGCCATTTAAATATCCGCCTCGACGTCAATGCCCATTTGAATTGGCGCACAAACTCCTCCAGATGGTGCTGGACGACCCGGTAAAGGTTTACGAGGTCCCGGCTGATATCGTTCAGCACCTCCACCCGGGCCGGTTCCGGGCGGGCGAACAGGAGCGCCGCACCACCGGCGAACGGCTCCACGTAGCACCTGTGTTCGGGGAACAGGGGCAGGATCTTGTCGGCAAGCCGGCGCTTGCCGCCTATCCACGGAATAATCGGTTTTGCTACGGACATTGTGAGCCTCCTTTGCTCTGTGATAGGCTCCTACGCCGTGTGCACGGCAAGGGAGCCTTGGCCTTGGCTCACAGGCTGCTTCTGTGATCCGGGTGGCCCTGCGGTGTGGGCGCACCGCGGGGTCGCTCCCTTCTGCTATGCAATCCAGGTCTGCACGTCACCCTCCAAGTCGCCCGGGTCGTATGAGTAGGGCAGTTCCGAGAATTTTTGGAGCCCGAACTGCACTTTGACTTCTCCGGCCGCCGGGTCGACTGTTTTGCGCAGGCTAGTTATCTGCCACTCTCCTGCCTCGGTCAGGGTGATATTCGCCCCCTCGGGCTCGGCAGTCAGCGTGCCGGACGGCACGTAGATCACACCTGCAGAGACGGCCACGGCGTCCACCGTGCCGTCGTTGGATGCCGATCCCGATATCACCACCTTGTCGCCCTTGCGAAACCCGGCCGCCAAAATACCGTTGCCCGCGTGCCTGATCTCGTCGTCAGCGCCGCCGAAGCCGTTGTAGAACGATATAGTCGAGGCATGCAATTCTGCCGGGAGGCCCAGCGCGGGGATCCGCACGACG
Organism: uncultured Nitrospirota bacterium; assembly: GCA_964474325.1. Classification (GTDB taxonomy): domain Bacteria; phylum Nitrospirota; class Thermodesulfovibrionia; order SZUA-242; family CAYYSS01; genus CAYYSS01. The sequence goes on along the minus strand of CAYYSS010000151.1, from coordinate 188 downwards.
ACCACGTCGCCGAGCCGGCGATACAGTGCGGCCGAGCGGGATGCCATCACGGTAATATCCATGCGCCGCCGGGCGGTCTCTATCTTCCACTGCCGGTAGGATATACACGCGTCCACGTCACCCTCGATGCGCAGGTAGTTGGAATAGATATCCTGTTGCCTGCCCTGCCGACCCCCCCCCCCCCCCAA
>CAYYSS010000150.1:0-6885 GCA_964474325.1 uncultured Nitrospirota bacterium | reverse complement strand
TACCGTCGGGCCCCCCTGTCGCCGGCAGTGTGGTACCCCGGGACGGAGTGATCAGAGCATTCGGCAGGGATCTGATTTATATCGTGGCCGACGGCACGGCGAAGGCGGTTCCGGTCACGATTACCGGATACGCCGGGTTCCGCGTGGGTGTTTCCGGACCGGGTGTAAGGCCGGGTCTTCAGGTCATCGTAAAGGGTAACGAGCGGGTCCGGGACGGGCAACCGGTCCGCATAGCGCCCTGACGGGTTTCCGGACCGATGGATCTCGTCGAGTATTCCATCAAAAAACCCGTAACGGTCATCTCCGCGATCATCATGGTGGTCCTTTTCGGACTGCTCAGCCTCGCTACCCTGCCGTATCAGCTCGCCCCCACGGTGGTCGAACCGGAAATCACCGTGAAGACCACGTGGCGGGGCGCGACCCCCTACGAGATCGAGCGGGAGATCATCGAAGAGCAGGAAAACACCCTCAAGGGCCTCCCCAATCTGATGGAGATGGAAAGCGACGCCCGGAACGGGACCGGCACGGTCACCCTGCGGTTCAAGGTAGGAACCGACGTGGAAGGGGTGCTCACCCGGGTGTCGAACAAACTGAACGAGGTCCCGTCCTATCCCGTTGGGGTGGACAAACCGGTTGTCAATGCCTCGGGCGCTTCCGCGTCACCGGTGGTCTGGATTATCCTCAAGACGCTTCCCGGTAACGAACGGGCCGTGACCACGTACCGGACGTTTTTCGAAAACGAGATCCGTCAATTCCTTGAGCGGGTAAAGGGGGTATCGGACCTCTTCGTGGGGGCGGGCGTTAAGGAGGAAATGCACGTCGCGGTCAACGCCGAGCGTCTGGCCGCCTACGGGCTTACGATCAACGACGTAATCGGGGCGCTTCAAGGGGAAAACGTCAACGTCTCGGCGGGTACCCTCGGCGTCGGACGCCGGGATTATCGCATCCGGACCACGGCCGAGTTCAACAGTCCCGACGATATCCGCAACGTGGTTATCCGGTCCTCGGGCCAGCGGCGGATAACGGTCGCCGACGTAGCCGACGTTGGGTTCGGATACGCCAAGCAGGACGATGTGGTGCTTCATAACGGGGTCTCCGGATACGCCGTGGGGGTGCGGCCGGAACCGGGAACGAATATCCTGGATATGACGGACCGGCTGGAAGACGTGGTCCGCCGGCTCAATGAAGAGAAACTCAATCCGAAGGGCCTGGAGTTCCAGTGGGTCTACGACCAGAGATTCTACATCGGTGGGGCAATCAGTCTGATCAAACAGAATATCCTCTACGGCGGGGTTCTGGCCATCGCGGTTCTTCTGCTGTTTTTACGAAGTATCCGGGCCACCCTCGTGGTGGGTCTCGCCATACCTATCAGCGTTATCGGCACGTTCGTGCTCCTGAACCTCATGGGCCGCAATCTCAACGTGGTAAGCATGGCCGGTATTGCCTTTGCGGTGGGGATGCTCGTGGACAACGCGATCGTGGTTATCGAAAACATCGACCGGCACCGGGCCATGGGCAAGTCCGCGTACCTGGCGGCTCACCAGGGGACCAAGGAGGTCTGGGGGGCGGTCCTTGCCTCAACGATCACCACGGTCGCGGTGTTCCTGCCGGTGGTTTTCATCGAAGAGGAAGCGGGACAGCTCTTCCGGGATATCGCCATCGCCGTCGTTGCGTCGGTTACCCTGAGTCTTTTCGTTTCGGTATCGGTAATTCCCATGTTCGCGTTTAAGTTCTTCAGTAGAAAGAAGGGCACGTCGCGGAAACTCGGCGCGGGACTTGCGTCCTTAGGACAGCGCCTTGCCGACGGCATGACCCGGCTGGTCGCCATTGCCATCCGTGACTGGAAAACACGGGTTATCACCGTGGCGGGACTGATCAGCCTGGCGGTGGCATCCACGTTCGTTCTCGTCCCCAAGATGGAATACCTCCCCCAGGGAAACAGGAATTTCGTGCTGAGTATCCTTGTCCCCCCGCCGGGCATGTCCATTGCGGAGCGTCTCGCCACGGGCCGGACGTTTTTCGAGATCGCCGAGCCCCATATGGGCCGTGATGTGGACGGCCTGCCGGGAATCGACAATATGTTTTATGTGGGCAGGGAGGGATTCAATATCGTCGGGGCACTCAGCACCCATTGGGACCGTGCCGGGGAACTCCGGCCCTTGTTCAACCGGATGATCTACTCGGTCCCGGGTATGTACGGGGTGAGCCTCCAGCCGGGGATTTTTCAGAAGAACATCGGTAAGGGCAGGAGCGTGGAAGTCGATGTAAGCGGCGACGACCTGCGTAGTATTGTCCGGGCCGCCGGTACTCTGTTTGGAACAATTCGCGGCGAGCTGCCGGGGGCCCAGGTTCGTCCGATCCCGTCGATCGAACTTACCTACCCGGAGGTGAAGATCGTACCCGACCGGGACCGCCTGAAGGCCGGGGGGATGTCGTCCCGGGATCTCGGCGTGGCCCTCGACGTACTGATGGACGGCAGGGTGATCGGGGACTTCAAACAGGAAGGCAGGAAAAAGATAGATCTTGTGGTGAAATCAGGTGATTCGGACGTCGAAACACCCGAGGATCTCTACGACTCGATGCTGGCGACCCCCGGGGGGAAGGTCGTGCCGGTCTCAAGCCTGGCACGGCTGGAACGGACGTCGGGCATGGCGCAGATCAGGCATCTGGAGCGGAAACGTACGGTTACGTTGCAGGTAACCCCGCCGGACGATGTACCGCTCCAGGCGGCCCTCGAGCGTATAGAGCGGGATATTATTCCGGCCGTGGCCGAAACGGGAATCTTCGAAGGGCTGGACGTACGTATCGGTGGTACGGCGGATAAGCTCATGGAGACCGCGCGGGTACTCCGGTGGAACTTCATTCTTGCGGCACTCATCGCATATCTCCTGATGGCGTCTCTGTTCGGCAACTTCGTTTATCCCCTGATTATTATGCTTACCGTACCTCTTGCGGGCGCCGGGGGATTGGCGGGACTCAAACTTCTGAATGTATTTGTCGGACAGCAATCCATGGATATTCTCACCATGCTGGGATTCGTCATTCTGATCGGCGTAGTCGTCAATAACGCGATCCTGATCGTTCACCAGGCCCTGAATAATGTGCATGAAAACCGGATGGACTACCGGGAGGCCGTTCTCGAGTCGACCAAGAGCCGTCTCCGGCCGATATATATGAGTGCGGCGACGAGTATCTTCGGAATGCTCCCGTTGGTATTGATTCCGGGGGCCGGTTCCGAGATGTATCGAGGTCTGGGAAGCGTTCTCCTCGGTGGCATGGCGTTTTCGACTGTTTTTACGGTTTTCGTGATTCCTTCCATACTCATGTTCGCCCTCCGGCTCGAGAAGCCTCCCGGGAATACCTGAAGAAGCGTAACCGAAGATGACGCGAAACCCTTTGTTTTAAAAAGAATTACCAGTTCGGTTTCCTCGTTTTCGGTTATAATGACGAGCGCTTTCGGTGGGGACCGGTGAGCACATCAAGGGACTGTGGGGGATGACGGAACGACAATGGCGGACTGCGCCCGTATAATTCAAACGGCATTTGGACGGGTAATTTCTTTATCCGTGACTTCTCTGCAATGCGCAAAGAATGCCCGGATCCCGTTTCAGCAATACCGGCTCGGGCGGAGCTTGGACACCGCGACGGCGTTTTTCCTGGCGGCTGTTCTCCTCGGCGTACTTTCGGCCGGACCGGCCTTCGCGGTGGAAGAATACTACACCGTGCAGATTGCAAGCCACGTAAGTGAAAAGGGGGCGAGCCGCGCCTTTAACACTGCGGCAAAACGTCTTCCCGAAGACGCCCGGGTCGATCTGCGGGTCGAGAAGATCGGGAAATATTACGCCTTACGGGCAGGGCGTTACGAGACGAGGTCGCTTGCGGTGAAGCTTTTAACACGGGTGCGTGCGGTATACCCGAAGGCGATCGTCATACGCGCCCGGTGCATCGAACGCCGTATGACCCGTGTCTTTAAAGCGCTGGAGGAGAGGGAGGATCCCGCGGACTCCCGGAGCGCTTCGGAAAAGAAGACAGAGCCCGATTCAAAGGCCGGGACGGGGACGAAGACTACGGTCGGTGACAAAGAAAAAACCGCGAGCAAAACTCCTCCGCCCGTGCCGCCCGGGCTGCTCGACAGAATCGTTGCCGTCGTGGGCGAAGATCTGATCACCTGGCAGGACCTCCAGGCGGAACTCGTCTGGGATTTTATCCCTGACTGGCGGGGGAAACCGTGGGTTGCGGCAACGCCGTATCTGGGGCTGCGCCGGCTGATAGAACGGCGTCTGGCCCTGCGTGCCGCGGATCGTGCGGGTATTGCTGTGCGTACAAAAGACGTGGACGAGAGGATCAAGCTGATTCTCGAAAAGGGGAACCTGACGGAGCCGGTGCTGGAAACGATTCTTCAGCGTCGCGGCATCGCCCGGGAAGACCTGCGGTACCGGGTTCAGGACGATCTGCGAATCTGGGAATTGGTCGTCGGGGAGGTTGTGGAACGGCTTGTAGTGGGAGAAAAAGACCTCCGCCAATATTACGACAAACACAAGCACGAGCTGGGTCCGCCGGAAGAGCGTTTTGTTCGTTTGATCAGGATATCCGAAGGCCAGGTGGCCGACCCTGAGGCATATCTTAAAAAACTCCGGGGACTCCTGCTGGAAGGTGTTCCGTTTTCGGTCGTGGCCGAAGAACATTCCGGCAGCGTGTTGGCGTTTGACGGGGGAGATCTCGGTTGGCTCGCGCGACGGGATGTACCCGGCGACCTGGGCGACGCGATATTCTCGGCGGAACCGGGTGTCGCGAGTATCTTCGAATATCCCCGGGGAACATGGAACCTCCTGGAGGTCGTGGACCAACGGGGCGGCACGGCCGCGTTCGAGGATGTAAAGGAGGAGATTCGGAAGATTCTGGAGGATAAGATGTTTGAAGCCGCGGTAGAGCGCTGGATTCGAAAACTGGAAAAGGAAACCACCGTGGAAATCAGGATTTCCGAACGGGCTGGAATGGAGCGGCGACAAATGGCCCGGTGGATAAGTGCTTTCGGCATTCGCGTGAGTAACCGGTGATCGCGACCACGCCGCTCCGGCTCAGTTCCATTGTCCGCAATTTCCCGAGTCGGGTCTTCTCGACGAAGGGTCGATCCGACGTTGCAGTTTGCAGAGGAGTTTCAGCCGTGTTTCCGCAACCGCTCCTTGGTTGTGGCTCCAAACGCCACGTCGGGCATTAATAATCGAGCCCGGCCGGCCGGACTTTTATTTACTTGGTGCGTAAGACAATCGTATAGTATGGTCTGTAGAAAACTCCGGAATCTCACTCCGGGGGTATGGGGTCAAAACGAGGAGTCGTGTGGTCGGAGACCCGACCGATCCGATACGTCAAGGACTAACTGATTATGCGTAAGGGAAACAGACACGTAAACGGGCCGAAGGGGCCGGGGAGACCCACTGAGAACGGCGGAGTAGCCGGACGGCCGGGACAAACGGCGGCCCGGGTGCTCGCGGTTGCGCTCTTTGTCCTGTACTTGACGGTTCCCGTACGCGGTATTGCAGCGGAGAAACCTGAGGAATTCTATACCGTTCAAGCGGGAAGTTTCCCATCCATGGAGACAGCGGTCAGCCGGTACAACGAGCTTGCCGAGCGTCTTTCCCCGGTTTATCTCGAGTACCTGCGGATTGAAAAAGTCGGGCGTTTCTATACCGTCAGGGTCGGCAGGCATACCAGCATTAACCCCGCGCGGGAACTTCTTGTGAGAATTAAACCTTATGTTCCGAGCGCTATCGTGATGAGCGCTTATGTCAAAAAGGCCCGCATAAAGAAACTCTTCCAATCACGCGCCGGAGACGGCCGTGGGACGTCCGAAGCAGGCTCGGGTGCGCCGGAACCGGCGAAGATTCCCGAACCGGGCGCGGTAAGGAATGACCGGGCGGAACGACCGGCCGAACCTCCGGCGGTTTCTGAAGCCGATATTGAGCCGGGCCGGAAACCTGAGAAACCTGCGCCGGAAAAGGGCATACGGCCGTACGGGGAATCGCGACCGGCGGGAGATGTAGCGACTCGGACGAGAGAAGATGCGACAGGGGTTCCGGCGACCCCGACGGCGCCCGGGGAACAGGACGCCGGAAAAGTGGTCGAGCCCGCCCCGGCGCCGCTGTCACTGGACGAGGAAGAGTCGTCAGGCGTGTGGAGCCCGGCGATGATCGGATTGCTCGTGGTGGTCCTCGTTTGCGCCGGCGGAACGGCCCTGCTCCTGATTGGCCGCCGAAAGGGAACGCCGCAGGCGCCCTCCGTACCTGGTACGGCCGGGTCGGCGTCGCCCGCACCACCCCGGTACCCGGGGGCGGCAAACGAGGAAGAACTGAGGTTGCCGGCCGTGCATCTTCGGCGAATCTACGAAGACACGATGCGGGAATTCGGCGGGGGGAATCTCCCTTACGAGATCCGGACAAAAAATCTTCGCCGGGGACGGCTGAGCGTTGTCCAGGATATGAAGGGCTTCGCGGGTAAACTCCACGTCCCCACGCTGGTTCTCGGTGATATCACAACCGAGGAGAGGTGTCAGCTTATGGCGGACGTGTACGCAAAGGGGAAAGTCCAGTTGGGCGCCGAGTCCACGGTCGCCGGATTTGCCGCTGACGGGGACATTACCTGCGGCCAAAAAATACGGGTGTTGGACTGGATCGATGGCGAACAGTCCGTACACGTCGGATCCCGGGGGGAATTGGGCAGAATGGTACGGGCGGGCGGGGAGTTGACGGTTGCCATGGGTTGCCGTTTCCGCTGCCTTTTCGGCCTGCCGGTGCGAACCTATGGATACAGTAAAGCCGTTGCGCCGGGCACACTCCAGAACCGCCGCGGGCGGGCCATGCCGACGCCGTCGGAAATGGGTATCCAGGT
>CAYYSS010000149.1:0-6890 GCA_964474325.1 uncultured Nitrospirota bacterium | reverse complement strand
GAACATCAGGGCAAAAATCGACCGGGACGGCATATGGCTGGAGGAGCTCGATCGCAATCCGGGCCGGCTGATCCCTGAGGAGTTACGCGACCGGGACGACGAAGGCGTCAAGGTTGATCTCGACCGTCCCATGGCGGAAATCCTCGACGAACTTACGCGCCACCCCGTTTCCACACCACTTCTTCTTTCGGGCACGATCGTCGTGGCCCGGGACATGGCCCACGCCCGGTTCAAGGAACTGATCGACGCGGGATCCCCGCTTCCGTCCTATCTGAAAGATCATCCCGTCTATTACGCGGGCCCGGCCAAGACCCCGTCGGGGAAACCCTCCGGGTCCTTCGGCCCTACGACGGCCGGGCGTATGGACGGATACGTGGACCTCCTGCAGTCCCGCGGGGCCTCGCTCGTCATGATCGCAAAGGGGAACCGCTCGCCCGCGGTCCGTGAGGCGTGCAAAAAACACGGGGGCTTTTATCTCGGTTCAATCGGCGGACCGGCCGCTCTCCTTGCCGAAGAAAACATCAAGCACGTCGAGTGTATCGACTTTCCCGAACTGGGCATGGAGGCCGTCTGGAAGATCCGCGTTGAAAACTTCCCCGCCTTCATCCTGATGGACAACAAGGGAAACGATTTTTTTGCAGAGATTTAGCTCGCTGATTTCCGCGGAAAAGACGCGGATAAGTTTTTGTACGGTGCACAAAAGGACAAAAAAAGGGGCGTAGGGGCCGAGATCTTCAATTGTCAATCGCCGTCAGCCCGGATTTCTCACCGTGAGAACCCCGGGCTGGAGCATGGTCCAAGATATTCTCAACGTCCTGTTCAATCAAAAAGGGGGCGGTTTGCACCGCCCCCTTTTTGATGTACGGGTTACACCGTACTCTTCGAAAGGTCTATACCGGAGTCGGCCTTGATTTTGGCCTGGGCCGCCGCCAGCCGGGCGATGGGCACCCGGAACGGGGAACAGCTCACGTAGTCCATTCCTACAGAGTGGCAGAACTCGACCGATTTAGCCTCGCCGCCGTGCTCACCGCAGATACCCACCTTGAGCCGCGGTTTCACCGACCGGCCTTTTTCCACGCCCATGCGGACCAACGCACCCACACCGTCTCTGTCGATGCTCACGAACGGATCGTCATCGAGAATCCCGGCCTCTACGTAGTGAGGCAGGAACGTACCCGCATCGTCCCGGCTGAGACCAAAGGTGGTTTGGGTCAGATCGTTGGTGCCGAACGAGAAGAAATCCGCCTGCGCGGCGATCTCGTCCGCGGTTACCGCCGCCCGAGGCAGTTCGATCATGGTCCCGACCGTGTATTTCACTTTCGCCCCGTATTCCTTCATAACGGCCTTACACGTATCCACGACAACCTTCCGCATACCGGCCAGTTCCTTGACATGGCCTACCAGCGGAATCATGATCTCCGGCTCGACGGTGATCTTCTTCTTCGCCAATTCGCAGGCGGCCTCCATAATGGCGCGGACCTGCATGGCGTAGATCTCCGGATAGGTGATACCGAGTCGGCAACCACGATGGCCGAGCATGGGGTTGAACTCGTGGAGTTGGGCGATCTTTGCCTGAAGTACACTCGGTTTTACCTTCATGGACGTGGCGAGTTCCTTGATCTCGGCGTCGGTATGGGGCAGAAACTCGTGAAGGGGCGGATCCAGAAGCCGCACGGTAACCGGCAGGCCCTTCATCGCCTCGAAGATGCCGATAAAGTCCCCCTTCTGCATGGGAAGGAGTTTCTTCAAGGCCTTTTCCCGTCCCTTGACATCGCTCGCCAGGATCATCTCGCGTACCGCCTTGATCCGATTCCCTTCAAAGAACATATGCTCCGTCCGGCACAGCCCGATACCCTCGGCGCCGAAATCCCGTGCCACTTGGGCGTCGTGAGGCGTGTCGGCGTTGGTCCGAACCTTCATTTTACGGATCCCGTCGGCCCAACTCATGAGTTTGTTGAAATCCCCGGTGAGTTTCGGCGTAACCAGCGGTGCTTCGCCGATAATCAGTTCTCCCGTCGTGCCGTTCAGGGTGATAAAATCCCCTTGTTTCACTTTATGGGAACCAACGGTAAAGAACTTCCCCTTCTCGTCGATCTGAATCGCACCACACCCCGCAATACAGCACTTACCCATACCGCGGGCAACCACGGCCGCATGGGAGGTCATGCCCCCCCGGGCGGTGAGGATACCCTGGGCTGCGTGCATGCCGCCGATATCTTCCGGCGAGGTTTCGAGACGGACAAGAATAACCTTTTCGCCCTTTTCCGCCGCTTTTTCCGCATCTTCCGCCGTGAAAATCGCCGTGCCCACGGCCGCGCCGGGAGACGCCGGAAGACCCTTGGCGGCCACGGTAACCTTGGCCTTCGGATCAATCATAGGATGAAGAAGCTGATCCAGCTGCGCGGGATCGATCCGGGAAACGGCCGTCTTTTTATCGATAAGCCGCTCGGCCACCATATCGCAGGCGATTTTCAAGGCCGCCGCCGCCGTCCGTTTTCCTACCCGGGACTGGAGCATGTAGAGTTTGCCTTCCTGAATCGTAAACTCGATATCAAGCATGTCGCGGTAGTGTTGCTCGAGCTTGCGCTGGATCTTCATGAGATCGGCATAGGCCTTGGGAAGCCGGGTCTTGAGCCGGGACACCGGAAGGGGTGTGCGGATACCGGCCACCACGTCTTCGCCCTGGGCGTTCAGGAGACATTCGCCGAAGAACTTACGCCGACCCGTCGACGGGTTCCGGGTAAAGGCCACGCCGGTGCCCGACGTCTTGCCCATGTTACCGAATACCATGGTCTGGATGTTACAGGCCGTGCCCAGATCGTCGGCAATATCGTTCAGTTTCCGGTACTTCTTCGCCCGCTCGCCGTTCCACGATTCGAATACGGCGTTGATGGCCATCCGGAGCTGTTCCATGGGATCATCCGGAAATGGCTTCCGCACGGCCTTTCGGTAAATCGCCTTGAACTCTTCACAAAGTTCGATGAGGTCTTTGGCCGTAAGATCCGTGTCCAGATTTGCCCCTTTCCGTTTCTTCATGTCGTCCAGGGCGTCCTCGAACTTCCGGCGGTCCACACCCATGACGATATCGCCGAACATGGTGATAAAACGACGGTAGGCATCGTAGCCGAACCGTTTGTTCTTGGTTTTCTTTATCAGGGCCTGGAGCGTGGTCTCGTTGAGGCCGAGATTAAGGACCGTGTCCATCATGCCCGGCATGGAAAACTTCGCTCCCGACCGGACGGAGACCAGAAGGGGATTGACCGGATCACCCAGAGTCATACCCATGGTCTTTTCGACCTTCTTCAGATTATCCTGGACCTGCTTCCACATTCCGCTGGGATACTTTTTTCCCTTACGGAAATACTCGTTACATGCATCCGTGGTGATCGTAAATCCTGCGGGCACGGGTATCTTGAGCCGCGTCATTTCCGCAAGTCCCGCACCCTTGCCTCCCAGGAGATCCTTCATATCCCCTTTGCCGTCGGCCTTACCGCCACCGAAAAAGTACACCCATTTTTTTGCCATGACTCCCTCCTCCTTCTTTTAACGGACTTTTTTAGGTTGTATTGTCATTCCGAGATCTTGGAAAAATCTGCAATGGCCGCAAAAACGTCTGTTACATTCTTCAACAAAGCAAGGCGGTTTTCACGCACGTCCCGCTCCTTGTCCATCACCAAGACGTCTTCAAAAAACTTATCGATGGGAGCGGAAAGCTCGAAACAGCCAAAAGGATCATCGACCGAAACAGTACTCCGGGCACGCTGGAGAGCGGAATAAAGGCCCCGCTCCGCCGCACCGTCGAGACGATCTTCCCTGAGCGGCGTCCCCTCGTACTTACCGAGTATATTCGCGGCCCGTCGCGCCGCCGTGAGAAAGCCCGGGAACCTGTCGTCGGACCGCAGGGCGGCAAGGGCCGCGAGACGGCGGCGTATATCCACCAGCGAACCCGCGCCGGCGGAAAGCACCGCTTCGACGGAGTCCTGTGCGTGCCCCTCCCCCTCCAGAACGACCTGAACCCGACCCCGGAAGAACTCAAGAACGGACTCTTTCAGTCCCTCGGCAATCGCGAATCCCCGCCTTTGGTAAACATCCACCGCCATTCCCACCAGATCCCCGATATCAAGCCCATACTGTCTCTGATCCAGTACGGCAACGATACCCAGGGTCTGCCGTCTGAGGGCGAACGGGTCCTCGGAACCCGTTGGCGTAAGCCCCACCGAGAAGAACCCTACGATACTGTCGATCTTGTCGGCCAGAGACACGATGGCACCGGTGTCGGTACCGGGCACCTCATCACCGGAAAATCGAGGTCTGTAGTGTTCACCTACGGCGCGGACGACTTCCGCGTCCTCACCGTCGTTCTTGGCATATACCTGCCCCATATAACCCTGAAGCTCGGGGAACTCGTAGACCACCCCGGTAGTGAGATCGGCCTTCGCCAGCCAGGCCGCCCGTTGGACGTGGGCGAGCGTATCCGGGGCCAGTACCTCCGCCAGTGTCCCGGCGAGTTCCACGATGCGTTCCACCTTATCGTAAACCGTGCCCAACTTCTCCTGGTACGTCACGGCTTTCAGATCCCCGACCCGTTCGTCGAGGGTACGTTTCCCATCTTCGGCGAAATAAAACCGCGCGTCGTCCAACCGGGCCCTGAGTACCCGTTCGTTACCTTCCCGGATAACGTCCTCGTGATCGCCGAGGCCGTTGGAGACAGTGATGAAGAACGGCATGAGATGCCCCGCGTCATCTTCCACCGCGAAGTACTTCTGATGGTCGCGCATAACGGTAATCGGCAATTCCCGGGGAAGATCGAGAAACTGGTCGTCGAATTTCCCGAGAATCGGGTGGGGATGCTCAACAAGATCGGACACGTGGGCGAGAAGTTCGGGGTCCTCGATCAATGTACCGCCGACACGCTTTGCCAATTCCGCCGCGCCGTCGGCAATACGGCGTTTCCGTTCGTCGTGGTCAACGACAACGTAATTGCGTTCAAGCAGTTTTTCATACGACGCCGGAGACTTGACCTGGAATGCGCCGGGCGAGAGAAACCGATGACCCCGCGTGGCGTTTCCGCTCTGAATACCTTCAAGCTCGAAGGGCAACGCCGCCCCGCCGAAAAGCGCCGTAATCCAGTGGATCGGCCGGGCGAAACGCAAGGAACCTCCACCCCACCGCATCGACTTGGGAAACGACAGGGCGCGAATCCAGTCTGGGAGCCCCTCGCCCAGGACTTCCGCCGTCTCCCGTCCCGTCTGCTCCACCAACGCAGTTACGTACTCCCCCCGATCCGTCCGGCAACGGACCAAGTCCTCCACGTTGACCCCCTGAGACCGGGCAAATCCCTCCGCGGCTTTCGTCGGGTTCCCGGCGGAATCGAAGGCGGCCTTTACCGGGGGGCCTGTTACTTCGGTGCGGCGGTCTTTCTGACGGACGGCAACATCGGGGACCACCACCGCCAACCGTCGCGGCGTCGCGTAGGCGACAGGTTCTCCGTGGTCCACAGCCAAATCGTCGAGGAAGCGTTCCATACGCTCCTTCATCTGGATCCTTATGCCGGGGAGGAAACGAGCAGGGACTTCTTCGAGTCCGATTTCGAGGAGGAACGGCTCTTTCATCCGCCGCCCTCCAGGTTTTTGAGAAGGGGGTGCCCCATCTCCTCCCGGAGCCGGACGAAACCCTGTGCGCACAGCCGGGCCAGATGCCGGACCCGTGCGATATACCCCGTACGCTCGGTAACGCTGATCGCACCCCGCGCATCCAGCATGTTAAAGGCGTGGGAGCAGTGGAGCGTCGCGTCGTAAGCCGGCAACACCAATTCCTGCTCCGCAAGCCGCCGCGCCTCCGCCTCGTATGAATCGAAAAGAAGTTTCTGCATCTCCACGTCCGCGGATTCGAAGTTATAACGGGAAAACTCCACTTCGTCCCGATGATGGACGTCGCCGTAGGTTATACCGGGGGCCCATTGTAAGTCGTAGACCGAATCCACACCCTGAAGATACATGGCAATCCGCTCAAGCCCATAGGTGATTTCCACGGAAACCGGCTTGAGATCGACCCCGCCCACCTGCTGGAAATACGTAAACTGGGTTATCTCCATGCCGTCGAGCCAGACTTCCCAGCCGAGACCCCACGCCCCCAGAGTCGGGGATTCCCAATCGTCTTCCACAAAACGGATATCGTGCACAAGCGGATCGATGCCGAGGTTCCCCAGGGACTCCAGATAAAGATCCTGGCAATCCAGGGGGGAAGGTTTCAGAATAACCTGATATTGATAATAATGTTGAAGCCGGTTCGGGTTCTCGCCGTAACGGCCGTCCGTGGGGCGGCGCGAGGGCTCAACGTAGGCCGTCTTCCATGGTTCCGGTCCCAGAACCCTGAAGAACGTGGCCGGATTAAACGTCCCTGCACCGACTTCCACATCGTACGGCTGGACCAGAACGCACCCTTTTTGTGCCCAGTAGTCCTGGAGCCGAAGGATCAGTTCCTGAAAAAGCATGGTCCCCGAACGTTGTCAGCCAGCGGTCGGCCCAACCGAAGGTATTTTTGGATACAATTGCAGATTCCGCACCGCGGCGATAGCGATACCCATAGGGGGCGATGTTACCAGAAACCGTACCGTTTTTTCAACGATACCGGCTTTTCCCCCGCGCAGCGTCGGAGCCCTGCCGAGGCGGGTCTGCCGGCACGAACTCCGGAACTTCGTTACACACTCAAGAGACGTTACGGTTCAGTTTCTTTATCCGCAACTTCCCGAGTCGGGTCTTCTCGACGAAGGGTCGACCCGACTTTGCAGTTTACGGAGAACCTTAACGTTACAAAAGAATTCCCGCGAAAGGGGCCGGTGGGATCAAAAAAATACGCACGGCCACTATTGGGAGTTCTATGTTCGATGT
>CAYYSS010000148.1:0-6920 GCA_964474325.1 uncultured Nitrospirota bacterium | reverse complement strand
CCTGCATTCATTTTGTCGAGAAACGCCTTCGCGTCTTCCCAGGGCAGTTTTCCGAGTGCGATATCGGCGTTCTGAGTCCACATGATCCCCGTCGTGCGGTCGACGACCGTTCCGTCACCACGGACCTCGAAGCGGGCATCCTGTCCCGCGTCCTGTCCCGCGTCCTCTCCCGCCGCGGCAGGGACGGACGCACCTCCAGACGCCCCTTTCTCCATCGAGGCCGGGGCCTGTTCGGTCGGGTTGCCGGCCGGAACCGGCGCGGAAGGCCGCTCTTCTCCCCATGCAGTACCGGAGCCCCCGGCGACCCCCCCGGTAACAATAAGTACCAGCAATGCAGGGGCCATAAAGAGGAATCGCGTCCTGTGTAAAAGAGTTTCAGAATCCAGCATTTTTACCACGCCGTCCAGTTTATGATCCTGAAAGAGAAAAGTCAACCGACGAAGCCGAAGTTCCGCGTTCATGAATCGACGGAAGAACGGGGGAATCTGGTAAGATTGCTTTTCCGAACGATTCGCCGAAAAAACGTGCTACTCCTTGCCGACACACGACCGCAATAAAACTATCGACGGCCCCCCGCGGGCCCGCGGGAGTCCTGTCCCGACTGCCGGTCCATTACGCATGGTTTGTGGTGGCCGCGGGATCCTTCTGTATTTTCGCCTGTCTCGGATTCGGGCGTTTTGCCCTCGGGATGCTCCTGCCCTCGATGGGCGCCTCACTCGGCCTGAGTTATTCCCAAATGGGCGCGATCAGCACGGTGAACTTTCTCGGCTATCTTGTCTTCGTGCTGGCAAGCGGCGCCCTCGCACAGCGGGTCGGCACCCGGGCGGTTATCACGGCATCCCTTGCCGTTGTGGGTGTCTCCATGATCCTTGTGGGCAGGGCAAGCGGATTCGTTTCCATCGTCGTCCTCTATATGTTGACCGGGTTGGGAAGCGGCGGGGCCAACGTCCCCATGATGGGCCTGATCGCCGCGTGGTTCAGACCCCGTTTACGGGGACGGGCCGCGGGGTTCGTGGTGATTGGAAGCGGGTTCGCCATTCTCCTGTCCGGGTGGATGATCCCTGCCCTTAACCGTATGGGGGGCCCCGAAGGGTGGCGGTTAAGCTGGATGGTCATCGGCAGCATCGTCCTGGCCGTGGCCGGCCTCTGCGGGCTGGTCCTGCGGAACCGGCCGTCGGAACTCGGTCTCCCTCCCTGCGGAAAAGCGGACCCTGCGGAAGAGGCAGACGGACGTCTCGTGCCCGTGGAGGGACAAACCCTCCGGAAAACGGTACTGCACCTTGGCGCAATCTATTTTCTCTTCGGCTTCACCTACGTGATCTATGTCACGTTTATCGTAACCGTGCTGGTCAAGGAGCGCGGTTTCAGTGAGGCCGCCGCGGGACAGTTCTGGTCCTGGGTGGGACTCCTGAGCCTCTTTTCCGGACCCGTTTTCGGAACGTTGTCGGACGTGGCCGGCCGCCGGGCCGCACTGGTGAGCGTCTTTGCATTCCAGACGGCGGCCTACGGCTTTGTCGCGTTCCGGCTCCCGATCGTCTTTCTCTATCTCTCCATCGGCCTGTTCGGAATCGTCGCCTGGAGCATACCGTCCATCATGGCGGCTCTGGTGGCGGACCACGTGGGCCCCGCGAACACGCCGAAGATATTCGGCGTCATCACCTTTATTTTTGCCTGCGGCCAGATGGCCGGCCCGGCCATAGCCGGTGCCTTGGCTGACGCCTCGGGGAGTTTTGCCACGAGTTTTCTCATGGCGGCCGTCGGGACGACCGCGGCAGGGGCGCTGTCGTTGTTCCTCACCCCGCCGCGACGGGACCCCGCCTTCAGCGGAAGTCGGAAGTGGGAAGGAAAGGCTATGGGCGAGGGGCAATAGGCGAGGGGCAGATTCACGGTTTCAACTCGCCGGGAAATTTCGGCGGTCTTCTGTTATAATGGCGGGCTGTTAATTTTTCGAACAAGATCCGCTTTTCCGTGTTTGATATTCACAAAAGATATTCTTACGCCCTGCTCCTGATCCTTATTGCCGTGTGCGTCGTCCCGCAACCTGCCGGTGCGGGGGAAACCCCCGAAGCATTCCGGGAGTGTACGAACTGTCACACGGAAACCGGTGTGGGCAAGGTCACCCACCCGGTCAGCTGTAATACCTGTCACACGGAGGTGCATTCGGAGAACCCCTCGAGTCCGGCCGGTCTCTTCCTCCCTCCTCCGGATCTCTGTTTCGGGTGCCACGACCGGGCACCGTTTACCCAGGACGTCGACGGAAGCGTCCATATGCCGGTCACCGGCGGCATGTGCACGGTCTGTCACTCCCCCCACGCGTCCGCGCAACCGCGGCTCCTTACAGCTCCCCCGGAAGAGTTGTGCCGCACCTGCCACGAAACGTTTTCCGGGCTGACGCAACACCCGCCTTCCGCCGCGGGCCAATGCGTTTCCTGCCATATGCCCCATGTGTCACCACGGGCCTCGCTCCTCCGGATGGACATCCCCGCACTTTGTTTCGAATGCCATGAGGCCTCAACCTATGCGGCGGTATACGTCCACGAACCGTTCATCCAGGGCGCCTGTCCGAGCTGTCACAGTCCCCACGCCGCGGATAACGAGCGCCTCCTCGTCTCGCCCCCCGAGAGTCTGTGCCTGAACTGCCACGTCCTCCGTGAATTGAAACGCCGAAACGTCCACCCCCCCGCGCAGGAGGGAGGGTGTACGACCTGCCACTCGCCCCATGGATCGAGTACCGTTTTTCAGCTCGTTAGCCCCATAAACGAACTGTGCACCATGTGCCACCCCGACGTTAAAGAGAAACCCCATATGGTGGGAGGATTCAATCGCGAAGGTCACATCGTATCGGGTGTTCCTGACCCCCGGCGGCCGGGCCGGGAGATGTCGTGTACCAGTTGCCACAATCCCCACGGCTCAAATAACGTGGTCCTCCTCAGGTTCCGGCAGAGAAACATCCTGAAGATCTGCTCGAACTGCCACAAGTAGACTTTACAGCGGCATAAAATACGGGCCCGGCGGAAGTCAGAAGCGAGAAGTCGGCAGTCGGCGGTCGGCAGTCGGCGGTTGGCAGTCGGCGGTTGGCAGTTGGGCCGCACCTATAGCCAATCCCTTATCCCCTTGCCTCTCGCCCATTGCCCATAGCCCATCCTTCACACCGTGTTGCGGATTTTCTTGAGGCGGCCCCGTGTTTTATGCCACTGCAAGGTTCTCTCTGTCCTTCAGGGCGCGGAAACGTACTTGAGGTACGTTGGGCACCCGAATCAAGCGTAACGCAGTAGACGCGCGGCTTTCCGGTTCCGCAGCAGTACAACCATGAGAAATGCGGGCTAGGCCTTCCTGAGTCCCAGATCTACGGCGACCCCTTCAACGATACCCTCGTCGACCCGGTCCTTTTTCACAAGAAAAGCCTCGAGAAGGCTGTTGTCGGAGATCGTATTGATCAAGCGGGGGATGCCGCCGGAATACTGATAGATCAACCGGGCGGCCGGTTCGGGAACGAGATCCGGATCCGCGCCGGCCACGTGGAGTCTATGGCGGATATAGTTGAGGCTCACGTCCTCCGGAAACGAATTCAGAGTACATTTAACGGCGACCCGCTGAAGAAGCGGCTCGTCCAAGGCCAAGAGGCGGTCCAGCTCCGGCAGACCGAAGAAAACGAAGGTCACCAGTTTGCCCTCCTGGTTTTCCATATTGAGAAGCCCCCGGAACTCCTCCATAATCTCCTTTGACTGAAGCATCTGAACTTCGTCGATCAGGACGACCGCTTTTTTCCCCTGCTCCCGCAGTTCCTGGAGCCGCCGGTATAGCTGTCCCAGCAGTTCCACCTTTGCCGGATGGGGTGCCGTCACACCCAACTGGAGCGCAATCTTCCTGAGGAGCCATTCCGCCGTAACCGAAGAATGGATAATGACCAGGAGGGCCGCTTCGTATTTTGCCTCGTCCAGTTCTTCGAGCATCCGCCGTGCCAGCGTCGTCTTGCCCGTACCAATATCCCCCACCACCACGGCGAGGCCCTTCATGGTATCGACCGCGTAACGCAGGCGCACGATGGCCTCTTCGTGCTGGTCGCTGTTGAAATAAAACCGGGCGTCCACATTATTCGAAAAGGGGTGGGCGCTCAGATGGAAGTATTCGATATAATCCACGGGACGGCTCCTTTCGAAAAACGAGCAGGGTTCTGAAAAAACCTATTCGACTTTGTTTTTGTCATTCCCGCGAACGCGGGAAGCTATGCTTTCCGAGTTTGTTTCCGCATACCCGCTTTCGCGGACATGACGGTTTTCTTCCGGCGCGACTCTCTTTCAACGCCCTGTTAGATATAAGAAACGCGGTCCTTCTTTGATGGACCCGCCGGCGGGTCCGAGTCGTCGCCCTTTTTCAGGGCCTGAATACGATCCGCCACATCCCTGAATTTCGCGTCTTCCGCATAGACCGCCGTATAGAGGCGCAAGGCCTCGTCTTTCTCTCCGGATTCTGCCAGCGCATGAGCCAGGTCGAACCTTACCGCTTTCATCGTGCTTGGATCCGCATCGGTGTCATCGGACGTGAGCTGGAGCGCCCGGCGGAATTGTTCGGCGGCGAGTTCCGGCATACCCTTTTCCATATAACAGATCCCCAGCATACTGGCCCCTTCCACCGACAGCTCAGGGCTTTTATTGACGATCTGAAACTCCCGTATTGCATCGTCCATGAGTCCCATTTCCTTATACGCAATACCCAGGTTATAGTGGGTCTCGTAGTCTCCTTCATCCAGTTCCTTTTCAATGCCCTGCTTGAAGGCGCTGAAGATTTCAGCCAGTTCCTCGTCCGTGTCCTCTTCGCCCACGGCCGTCACCTGATCCTCGTCGTCGAAGATGTCGAGGGTTTCGAACTCTTCCTCATCCACATCGGGAAGCTCGACGGGCCCGCCGGCGGCCGGTTCGACTACTGCCTCGGCGACGTGTTCCGGTGCAACGGCGGTCTCGGCAGGCATGTCCGCCGCCACTGCGCCTTCCGGTACGGATGAGACGGCTTCCGCGTCGGCCTCAACGGCCGCACCTTCACGCGGCGCCTCGGAAGGAAGGGGGAGCGACAGTGCCTCCATCTTTGCCAGCAGATCCGGGTGCGCGGGAAAAAGCGCCAGGAGACGGCCGAATATCCGCTCCGCCTCTTCACCAAGCCCTTGCTGGGCGTAAAACTCGGCCTCCGCAATATCATCGTCGTAATCAACGAGAGAGGCCGTTGTTTCGGTAACCGCTTCGCCGGGGGAAACACCGGACTCGATCGAGTCGCCCATGGTCTCCGGAAATTCCTGAAACTCTTCCTCTGCTTCAAGAAGCGCGCCCCCTTCATCCGCAGACGGGATATCGGCACGCTCTTCCCGCTCGGCAGCGGACGGCTCCGTATCGTACGCCGTTTCAGTATCGGGCACCGCGTCAGCGGTTACGGAAGGTTCTTCCGGTGTCGTCGTAACGGGTTCGGCGGCGGGGACGTCCGATCCGTCAAAGGCCGTCCACGTCGGCGCCGGTTCTTCCGTATCCGAAAACCCCGCAGCGCCCCAGGCATCGGCCGTCTCGACGGGTTCAGGTCTCGCCGCTGTACCGTTTTCGATCAGGGAACGGGCCTCCAGAACACGCTGATCGTCCGGCGCAAGCACCTCCAAGTCCGCCAGAATCTCCCGTGCGCGATCCGTTTCACCGTCGGCTGAGAAGAGTCGCACCGCCTCTACCCCGGCGGCGACGGCCTTGTCGGTATCTCCTCTTTCCCCATAAACTTTTCTGAGCCACCACCGGACCTCCGGATCGGCCGGTTCCCGTGCCCCAAGCTCTTCGAGCACCTGGAGCGCCCGGTCCAACTGGCCGTAACGTACGAAGACCTCGGCTTCCAAAAGAACTTCCCGAACGGACTTCGTCTCCGTATCTTCCGCTTCGGCCGGAGGCATCGACACTTCCGCGTCCGGCTCCGGGGCCTGTTCGGCAAGGGACGCGACCTTTTCCTGAAGCGTAATATCTTCCGGCCTCAGTTGACTCGCTTCCTTGTACGCGCGGTGCGCTTCGCGCATCTTGCCGGCCTCCTCATAGGCCGTACCGAGGCGGGTGAAGGTCTCGGCCGCCTTATCGTCGGCCCCGTCGGCGCGGTACAGCGTCGCCAGACGGAGGAGCACCTGCGTCTTGTACAACTCGTAGGACTCAAACGGTTCAAGAAGAGCGACCGCCTTGGCGATATTTCCCTCTTCGACCAGATTCTCGACGACCGGGAAAACCGTATCCCACGCTTCATCGGCCCGGTCGATACCGAGCAGTATCTCGCCTTTCGTGCGGGCCCCATCCGGGTGAAAGGGATCGTTGGCGAGCACTCCGTCCACAAGGGCAAGGGCATCGTCGGCCATTCCGGCCTCCGCCGCCGCCCGGGCGAGAGCCAGCATAGCCGCCGGATCGCCGGCCGCCGCGTCTTTGGCCCCTTTCAGCACCGCAGCCGCTTCGTCAGTCTTTCCCTGTGCCGCCAGGACCCGACTCAGGCCCAATACGGCCTCCATATTCTCAGGAACAATCTCCCGCACCCGACGGAACGTGGCCTCGGCCCGATCCAGACTGCCGTTGGCGAGATAGACCTCGGCACACGCCAGATATTCAACCGCCGCCTGTTCCCGCTGACCCTTTTTTATGTAGAGATCGGCCATCTTGGACCGAATCGCAACATTGGTCGGCGACAATGAAATCATCTTTTCGTATATGGACAGGGCGGCCTCCGTGTTGCCGCTCTGGAGATAAATATCGGCCGCCGCAATGTAATTCTCGTTTGCGTTGCCCAAAAGCCCCCGTTCCGCATTGAGATCCGCCAATGCCAGAAGGGCCTCGATCTGCCTGCCGTCTATGTTCAGGATTTTCTTGTACAGGGCCATAGCCTTCAGGCTGAACCCCGCGGATTTGAAGAGTTTGGCGGCC
>CAYYSS010000147.1:0-6938 GCA_964474325.1 uncultured Nitrospirota bacterium | reverse complement strand
GCCCTCGGCTCTCTCGTTGAAGAGGAGACGTGCCGGGAACTTGTTGACCGGATTGAAACCCTGCCCTTGAGCGGTTCGGTGCTTTCCGTGAATCTCGGGGTCTCCGATCGGGTCGACTTGAGTCCCCTTGACGTGCCGCACCTCCTTTGGACACGGAATCCTCTTCACCGTCCGCCCTGGTACGAACACACCGTCAACGGGTATGAGTTCGACGGCGATGAAATCTGGATAAGCCGCCTGACCGCCCTCGACCCCGCCTTGGCTCCTCCGGGGCATGAAATCCTCATAATCCGCGTGGACGCCCCGTATGCCTTCTTCGCTCCTTACCGCGGAAGGCGCGGCGCCCACGCCCCGCTGTACTACGAAGAGAAAAACCGGATTGCCGAAGCATTGATTAAACATGCGGGCCGATTGCTCCCGGGACTCGAAGACGCGGTACGGGTCCTGGATACGGCGACCCCCCTTACGTACGAATTCTGGGGCCACCGCCGACGGGGTTCGGTTGCGGGCTGGGCGTGGAGTACGGATACCACGGGCCCTGAAAGCCTTATCGAGACCCCGGTTTCAGGCCTCTACCTGGCCGGCATCCTGGCATACCGGCGCCTCTGGCTCGGCGGCATGGGTTCGGCCATGCACAGCGGCCTTACCGCGGCCAAACGTATCACCGGGGCGGATTGACGATCATGTTGTCGATAAGCCTGGTCGTACCGAAACGTACCGCGAGTGCGCACAGGAGCGGACCGCGGGAATGACCGGGTGCCGTAAGGGTCTCGGGATCGAGTACTTCCGCGTATTCGACCCGGGCCAGTGGTTCCTCCTCGATAATCGCCCGGAGTTTTTCCGAAAGCCTCACCGGGTCGGTTTCCACCGGGCCGGCTTCAGCCGGTTCGCCCTCGGCCATCTTCTTGACTTCCAGAAGGGCACGGTAGAGAACCGTCGCCGCCCGCCGCTCATCGGGGTTGAGATACACGTTCCGGGAACTCATGGCGAGCCCGTCGGGTTCCCTGACCGTGGGGCAGACGACGACCTCGCAGTCGATATCCAGATCCGCAACGAGCCGGCGGATTACGACGGTCTGCTGAAAGTCTTTCGAACCGAAATAGGCCCGATCCGGGCGGAAGATATTTAAAAGCTTCGTAACGACGGTCGCCACCCCACGGAAGTGTCCGGGCCGGGTGCGGCCACAGAGGGGACCGGATACGTTTTCCACGGTGACATAGGTCTGAAAACCCGGGGGGTAGATCTCTTCGGGCAGGGGGCTGAACAGGATATCGACACCTGCCTCTTCCAGCTTTCCCCGGTCGCCCTCCGGATCCCGGGGGTAGCAGTCGAGGTCCTCACCCTCGCCGAACTGGGCGGGATTTACGAAAATCGTCGCTGCGACCCGATCGTTTTCCTCCCGGGCGCGACGGACAAGACTCAGGTGTCCTTCGTGGAGATACCCCATGGTGGGGACAAGGCCGATCGACCGGCCGGACCAGGAACCCAGCCTGCGGCGAACCGCTTCAACGGTCGATACCTGCTCCACGAGGATATATTTATGGGGTCTCTGCGGGTTCCGGTGCCTTCTCCGGGGCCGTCTCCGGCTCTTCCGAAAGGCTCTGCTTCTGTATGAGCCTGCCCAAGTCCCGCCAGAGAAGATCGATCCGCGCAATCCCGGAAGGCGGGTCGGCGGCGATATCGGTCTCCAGACGCTCAAGGGTAAGGGCCGCGCCTTTGATCGCCGGGTTTTCCCGCACTCCCTCTTCAAGGGTGTTGAAAAGACGTACGGCCTGCTGAATCTCGCCGCGGGCGTTACCCAGGTTTTCGGCCAGCAGATCGGACTTCGCTTTCAGGAGGTGCGTGCGTACATCTTCGATCACAAAATATCCGCCGAAGGAATCGATCTTCGCGACGATCTTCTTGAGTCGGGCCTCCCGCGCCTCTTCCGTCCCCTTGGCCACGGCCGTCAGTTCCGTACGGAGGGCTGCGATTTCCGCAAGAAGGGACGTGGCGGTCGTGTCGAGCTGTTTTTTCTGCTCTTCCTGAAACACCGACCACTGGGACTGGACTCCCGCCAGGGCCTGCTCCAGGGCCGTTACCCGTCCCAAAAGGTGATTGACCTGGGTCGCTATGACCGCACTGTTTGCATCCGGCGGTAGCGCCGACGCTTTGCGCGCCGCCTGCTCCGATTCAATAAACCGTTCCGCGGCATCCATCCGTTCGGCAAGACGTACCGTGCGCGCTGTCTGCTCCGCGGTAATCTCCGCGACGTATTTCGGAAGCAAAGCGTAGCCCACTACCACCACGGCGGCAATAAGGGCAACGCTCACGATAATACTGACGACGGCGCTTTTCACGGGCAACCTCCTTTTCGGGCATACACCCGCGGACTCCCTTATCGGCGGGCGATTTGTCGATTCACGGCGGCCTCTCCGTTGGCAGTCGCCGTTTTTTATAGTATACTCGAGACACGGTAGGAGTACGCTCCTCGGAACCGAAGGGAGGTCTTGTTATGAGTGTATTCGAAATAGTCCGGAAAGCTATGCTGGCGGGTTTCGGGGTACAGGAAATGGTTACGGATTTTGTGGGCGACCTGGTTAAAAAAGGCGAGTTGAGCGAGTCCCAGGGCGCCAAGCTGGTGAAGGAATGGAGCGAACGGGCGGAAAAGACTACCGACGAGGTGAACAAGACGGTCACGGAACTTGTCAACGGGGCCCTGTCGCGCATGAAACTCCCCACAGCGGAAGAGATACGGAACCTCACGGAAAAAGTCCAGACACTCTCGACGCGGGTCGCAAAGCTGGAAGACGAACTGGCCGGTCGGGATACCGGGAAGGAAGATTAAACCTTCACGCGGACAAGCCGCTCCAGGGGAAAGAAGTCGGAGGTCGGAAGCCGGAAGTTCGAACGCCTTCGGCGTATTTTTTCCTGGTGACCCGGTTTTCGCCCGGCTTCGTGAAAATGTATGCGTTTTGTCGTCATTTGAACTTGCAAGAGACTATTGTTGCAAAAGCATTCCCGCGAAAGGGGCTGGTGGGATCAGAAAAACACGCACGGCCGGCCTTCGGCGGAAGTCAGAAGGGAGAAGAAACAAGGGAGACGGGAGAGGGGAGAAGGAAAAAGGGAGAAGGGAGAGGGAAGACGGGAGAAGTAAAGGCTTTTCACGTCCAACGTCTTCCGTCTTACGTCTTCCCGCCTCTCATTCCCCTCGCCCATTGCCTCTCGCCTATCGCCTGCGCCCTTCATCCGTGTTGCGGATTTTCTTGAGGCCGCCGACCCCGATTTCTTTGCCACTGCAAGGTAAACCAACCCGTTTCCGCCGGCGGCGGTTTCGACCCGGCCCGGGCGGCGATCCCGGAGCGGCGACGATCTCCCGGACCATGCCATGAGCCCGTTTCCTTTCGGCAAGACCTACCGTAGTGCGCAACGCCTGCGGCAAATCATCAATGTATTCATAAAACACGGTTTCGGACGCTTTGTCGAACAGCTGAACCTTCAGCGGTACATCCCCTTTCGCAAACGCCTCCGCACTTTCGGGGTACCGACGCCGCCGCCGCGTCACCTCACGGACGCGGAACGCCTGCGCATGGCGTTTGAAGAACTCGGGCCGAGTTTCATAAAACTCGCCCAGCTCCTGGCGTCACGGCCCGATCTCATCACGGAGGACTATGCGTCGGAATTCAGGAAACTCCAGGACGAAGTGCCGCCCTTTCCGGCCGACGTGGCCCGGGCGATCTTCGTCGAGGAGACCGGTGTGCCCGTGGACGATGTATTCCGGGTGTTTAACGACGTCCCCATCGCCGCCGCTTCCATCGCCCAGGTCCATCGCGGGGAACTCAGAGACGGCACCGAAGTCGTCGCAAAAATACAGCGACCCCATATCCGGGAAACCATCGAGGAAGACATCCGCATTTTCCGTATCATCGCCCGGCTCATGCTCCGTTATATCCCCGAGGCCGCGTTTTTCAACCCGGAGGCCGTCGTAGACGAGTTCGCCCGAACGATCCGCAAAGAGATGGACTTTGTGGAGGAGGGGCGTAATATCTGCCGGTTCCGACGTAATTTCGCGGACGATCCCGACGTACTGATTCCCGGGACCTTCGCGGAACTCATGAGCGAGCGCGTCATCGTTATGGAATACATAGAGGGCGTGCGGATCGATGATATCAAGGCCATCGAGGCCCGGGGCCACGACCGGCGGCGCTTGGCGGACGCGGGCGTGTCGGCGTATTTCAAGCAGATCCTGGAACACGGGTTCTTCCACGCCGATCCCCACCCCGGAAACATCCTGGTCACCCCGGCGGGAACGATCGCGTTTCTGGATTTCGGCCAGGTCGGAAGAGTAAGCGACGCCCTCAAGGAGAGCATCGCGAGTCTCCTCATGGCCCTTCTCAAGAAAGATTTCGACCGGATCATCGACGAATATATCGAGATGGGCATCGTTCCCCACGAAGTGAACCTGGAAGAATTCCGCCGGGAATTCCTCCGGGACCTCTCGGATTTCATGGAGCCCCTCTACGGTCTGACGTTGAAGGAACTCGACTTCGCCTCGTACCTGAACACCCTGACGAGCCTTGCCCTCAAACACCGGCTGAAGCTCCCCCCCGAGATCCTGATGGTGAATAAGACCATGCTGGTTCTCGAGGGCCTGGGGAGCAGGCTGGATCCGAATTTCGATTTTATTCAGGCGGCCGAACCCTACGCGGCGAAACTCATGCGGGACCGTTTCGACCCCAAGCGGCTCTGCGACCGTACGCGGAAAAACATCGACGACCTCGGGGATTTCGTCGTGATGTTTCCGAAACAGGTGCGACAGCTCGTGCAGAAGATGCTTCGGGACGATTTCGCCATGCGGCTTCGCCACGAAGGCCTCGATCGTTTCATCCGGGATTTCGACCGCTCAAGCAACCGTATCGCCTTCAGTATGATCGTGGCGGCCCTTCTTCTGAGTTCGGCCATTATGCACGCCTCGGACGTAGGCCCCACGATTCACGGGGTATCGGTGCTCGGGGCCTCCGCCTTTTTTATTGCCTTCGTCATGGGGGTCTGGCTGCTCATATCGATTATCCGCTCGGGGAGGTTATAAGACGGCTCGATGAAAACAACACGGGGGTCGGAAAACCGGACGGGACCGGAAGAGGGACGCGAGAGCCGCCTCGCCGCTCTTCCCGCCGTGGATGAACTGCTCCGCACACCGGAAGGGGCCCGGTGGCTTGAACACCATCCACGGAGCGTCGTGGTAGGTGCCATCAGGGACGTTCTCGATACCCTCCGCAGGGAGATCCGGGCCGGCGGATCACCGGCGACGGCCACGGCGGACATCGTACGCCGCGCCGAAGACGTGATCATTCGGACCGACACCCCCCGTCTGCGCCGGGTTATCAACGCGACCGGTGTCATCGTACACACCAACCTGGGCCGGTCGATTCTTTCCGAACCGGCCCTGCTGCACGCGGTGGAGTCCTCCCGGTACTACAGCAACCTGGAGTTCGACCTCGGTACCGGCGGGCGGGGGCACCGGGATCTCCTGGTACGGGACCTCCTCGTGGAGCTTACCGGGGCCGAAGACGCCCTCGTGGTGAACAACAACGCCGCCGCCGTCCTCCTTGCGTTGACGGCCCTCGCAAGGGACCGGGAGGTTATCGTCTCCCGGGGGGAGTTGATTGAAATAGGGGGATCCTTCCGGATCCCCGACGTTATGGCTGCGGGCGGCGCGGTGCTCAGGGAGGTAGGCACAACGAACAAGACCCACCTCCGGGATTACGACGAGGCCTGCGGAGAAGAGACCGCGCTTTTCCTGAAAGTACACCCGAGCAATTACCGGGTCGTCGGCTTTCACGCCGAGGTCACGGTGAGCGCCCTCAAAGAACTCGGCGCCCGGCGGGACGTCCCCGTTATGGTGGACCTGGGAAGCGGCGCCCTCGTGGACCTTTCGCCTTTCGGGATCCAGGGAGAACCACCGGTCTCCGCCGTGGTCAGGGAGGGCGCGGATCTCGTAACCTTCAGCGGCGACAAACTCCTCGGGGGCCCCCAGGGAGGCGTTGTCGTCGGACGGAACGACCTCGTAAGCCGGCTTCGCCGCCACCCCCTCGCCCGGGCGCTCAGGGTGGATAAACTGACCCTTGCCGCCTTCGAAGGGACTCTCCGGCTGTACCGGGAACCTGCCCGGGCACTCAAAGAGATCCCCACCCTGGCCATGTTGACCATGCCGTATCGAACAATCAAGGCCCGGGCCGGACGGACGGCCGGACGTCTTCGTAAAACCCTTTCGGGCGGCGTGGTGGTGAGGACCTTCGACGGCGTAAGCAGGGCCGGCGGCGGCGCCCTCCCGGAAAAAGACGTGCCCACCCGGCTTATCGGCATCCGAAGTGAACGACTCTCGCCAAGGGTTATTACCGAGCGCCTGCTGGAAACCACACCACCCCTTATCGCCCGGGTTCAGGACGACGAGCTGATCCTGGACCTCAGGACCGTGGCCCCGAAGGAAACGCCCGACCTGATCCGGGTCCTCAACGAGGCGGTAAAGTGAACGAACCCCACTACGCGGGTCACAGGGAGCGTCTCCGGCAGCGGTACCGGCGGACGGGACCGGAGGGCCTGGCCGAATACGAACTCCTGGAACTCCTGCTTACCTACGCCATTGCCCGTAAAGACGTGAAACCCCTGGCCAAGGACCTTCTCCGGCGTTTCGGCGGTATCGAGGGGGTGCTCTCGGCGAAACAGGAGGATCTAACCGCCGTTGCCGGAATCGGCCCCTCGACCGCGGTGCTTATCCGGCTGGCCGGTGAGTGCGGCAGGCTCTGCTTGAAACGTGATGCCCTGGACCGGTATCGGCTCTCGTCGCCCGAGGCCCTCTACGAGTATTACCGGGCGGAGTTCGGCCGGAACCGGGATGAGGAGTTCAGGTGTTTTTTCGTGGACGCCCAGAACCAGATTATTGCCGACGACACCCCCCC
>CAYYSS010000146.1:0-6952 GCA_964474325.1 uncultured Nitrospirota bacterium | reverse complement strand
AGGCCTCGTCCGAAACCATCGCTCCTGCTTTGTCGATCCTCCGGCCTTCTACTGAAACCCGCCCGCTCAGAACGAGCGCCTTCGCCTTCTCGCGGCTCTCGGCATACCCCCGTCGGTGAGCAAGCGCGTCCAGACGGATCTTCACGCTGCCTCCGCTGCGGTGCGGGAGACTCCGCGTTTACAACAGGGAGGACCGGTTATTCCCGATCCGCCGGCGTAAACCACTCCGGACCGCATCGGCGATACCCTGCGCGTCGAGACCGTAGGACCTCCGGAGTCCGGCCGGAGTTCCCTGTTCGGCGAAGCGGTCCGGCAGGCCGATCCTCCGGACGGGAATCGCACTCATCCCCGCGTCGGCCAGGAGTTCGAGTACGGCCGATCCGAAACCACCCTGCAACGCCCCTTCTTCGGCGGTCACGACCATCTTTGTCCGAGCGGCAACGGCCGTGATCAGATCCCGGTCCAGCGGTTTAATGAACCGGGCGTTTATCACGGCGATACGGAGCCCCTCATCCGCCAGTTTCTCAGCGGCCTCCTCCGCCGCCGCCACCATGGTACCCACGGCCAGCACGACACCGTCGTCGCCGTCCCGCACCAGTTCCGCAAGCCCCCGCTCGACGGGACGGGAGTCGTCACCCACGGGATGAAGGACACAGCCTCGGGGGTAGCGGATCGCCGACGGGCCGTCCAGCACCAGGGCGGTCCTGAGCATTCGGCCCAGTTCCGTCCCGTCTTTGGGCGCCATGACGGTCAGATTCGGTATGTGCCGCAGAAACGATATATCGAAAACACCGTGATGGGTCGGTCCATCTTCCCCCACCAGGCCCGCCCGGTCCATGGCGAAAACCACGGGCAGGTTCTGCAGGCAGATGTCGTGCACGACCTGGTCGTAGGCCCGCTGGAGAAACGTGGAATAAATAGCCACCACGGGTCTGAGCCCGCTCGCAGCAAGCCCCCCTGCGAAGGTAACGGCATGGGGTTCCGCGATTCCCACGTCGTAGAATCGCGTGGGATACGTTCTGGCAAAACCGTCCAGACCGGTCCCCTCGGTCATGGCCGCGGTTATGGCCACCACCCGATCATCCTCCCGCGCAATATCCACAAGCGCGTCGCCGAAAACCTTGCTGTAACTCGGCAGACGTGCCGCCGACGCCCTGCCGTCGCTGGAACCGTCGATCTCGAACGGTCCCACGCCGTGAAAGACCCCCGGACTGTTTTCCGCGGGGAGATACCCCTTGCCTTTTTTCGTAACCGCGTGGATCAGAACGGGCCAATCGGTCTTACGGGCAAGCTGGAGGCTCTCCACCAACAGCTCCACATTATGGCCGTCGACCGGCCCCACGTACTCAAAACCCAACTCCGCAAACAGCATGCCGGGAGCGAAAAAACCCTTTACCGTATCTTCCGCCCGCTGCGCCACTTTAACCATGGAGGGACCCACCCGGGGAATACCCTCAAGCAGGGACTTGGTCTCCTTCTTGACCCTGGTATAGAGGCTGCCGGTCATGAGCCTTCCCAGGTAGGCCGAAAGCGCCCCGACGTTCGGTGAAATGGACATCTCGTTGTCGTTGAGGATAACGATGAGCTTTTTCCGGAGATGGCCGGCATGGTTGAGCCCTTCAAACGCCAGACCCGACGTCATGGCCCCATCACCGATAACGGCCACCACGTCGCCCTCACTGCCGACCTTTCTGAGCCCTTCCTGGATTCCCAGCGCGGCTGAGATAGATGTGGAACTGTGCCCTACCCCGAACGCGTCGTGTTTGCTCTCGGAACGTTTCGGAAAACCCGAGAGTCCGTCCGGCCTCCTCAACGACGGGAAGCGGTCACGCCGGCCCGTGAGGAGTTTGTGGGCGTAGGCCTGATGACCCACGTCCCAGACAATCCGGTCCCGGGGGGACTCGAAGACACGATGAATCGCAACGGCGAGTTCCACGGCCCCCAGATTCGAGGCCAGGTGCCCGCCGTTGAGAGAGACCCGTTCCAGAATAACCTCCCGAAGTTCCCGCACAAGAGCCGGAAGATCGCTTTCCGGAATAGCCTTGAGATCCTGGGGGCCGTTTATCTGTTCAAGAAATCCCATCGGTCGTTCTCCTTTGCGCCGGCACCCTTAATGGGTACGGGACAGCACGAGCTCAGCAATGGCGCGCAACGGACCACCCCCGACACCGAAAGGTTCCAGCGCGGAAACTGCCGTTTCCACCAGAACGCCGGCCATGGTTCGTGCCCGGTCGAGCCCGTACAAAGCGGGATACGTCGCCTTTCCCCGCGCTACATCCGAGGTCGACTTTCCCAACTCCGCTTCGCTCCCGGTTACGTCCAGGATGTCGTCGGTAACCTGAAAGGCCAATCCTACATTATCGGCATAGCGGGTAAGACTTTGCAATCCGCGGTCGTCGACGCCGCCCGCAATCGCACCGGCACGGACCGCGGCACGGATCAAGGCCCCGGTCTTTCGCCGGTGAATCCCCTGCAGGATCTCCCCGTCGATCTCCCGTCCCTCGGCGAGGATATCCGCGGTCTGCCCGGCAACCATACCCCGGGCGCCGGCCCCCACGGCGATTTCGTGAATGATCCGGATGCGGGTGCCCTCACCCAGGCTGCATCGAGCCCCATCGGAAACCATCTCGAAGGCCTCCGTCAGGAGGGCGTCTCCGGCGAGTATGGCCCGGGCTTCCCCGAAAACCTTGTGATTCGTGGGTTTGCCCCGACGGAGGTCGTCGTCGTCCATTGCCGGCAGGTCGTCGTGGATCAGTGAATAGGTATGCACGAGTTCCAGGGCGGCGGCCACCGGCAGGACGGCGTCACCCCGGCCCCCGGCGGTTTCGTAGGCGGCCATGGCAAGTACCGGACGTATCCGTTTTCCTCCGGCGAAAACACTGTAGCACATGGCTTCCCGAAGTTCTTCGGGAATGCCGGCCCGTCCGAGTTCGGCCTCGAGAAAGCGATCAATCCGGATCGCCTGGTTCTTCAGATATGTCCGAATCTCCACCATCGTCAAAGGGGACCGTCTCGGTAACGCCGCCGGCTTCGGAAACAAGCACCTCGACCCTCTGCTCGGCCTCGTCGATCCGGGCACTCATGAACCGGACGAGTTTCACGCCTTCCTCAAATGCTTTCAACGAGGCGTCAAGCCCCAGGTCCCCCCGCTCCAGACGGGCGACCAGTTCCTCGAGACGCTTGAGTCCCTTCTCAAAAGTCATTGCGTATTCTAGCCCCGGAAACGACCCCGCCGCAACAGCACCCGGCGCCGTACCTATTTACTCTGACCGTCTTTTCCCGACCGGCGGCCCAAAATCCACCGCCTGGTTCCCGGATTCAGCCGACCGGCCTTCCTTGACTTCAAATTCTGCTCGTCCTTATAATGACGTTCTATCTCGAGACGTTTACTGCGGGGGCCACCGGCCGCCCGTATGCGAAGGAGGAAAACGATGGGTGAAGGCGTAGGCACCGTAACCTCTGCAACCTGGGACCAGGACGTATTGAATGGTTCCGGTCTGGTCATGGTGGATTTCTGGGCAACGTGGTGCGGTCCCTGCCGGATGATTGCCCCTGTGGTCGAGAAAATCGCCCAGGATTATGCGGGGAAGCTGACGGTATACAAACTCAATACCGACGAAAATCCGGACATTGCGAGTAAACACGGCATTACCGGCATCCCCACCCTGATGTTCTTCAAAGACGGCTCCAAGGTCGACCAACTGGTGGGTGCGGTTCCGGAAGGCACACTCAAGGCCAAAGTCGACTCCCTCCTCGGCTGAGCACTCATGAAGCGGGGGGAGCAGAACTCCCGTACGGACCACGAGACCCTGCCTCCCGGGCAGGGTCTCCTATGTCCTGAAGTTCACGGGCTTGAAAACGGCACGCGGGCGTACCCGCGCCGCAGGGGAATCGTTCTCACGGCGCTTGTGCTGTGTATCCTGCCGCTCCTTTTCGTCTCCTGTGCGGACCGCCCGCAGAGTCTGCCGGGGGGAGCCGAAATCGGCAAACCGGCCCCCGACTTCACCCTCCCGGGCCTCGGCGGTGACCGGATTTCTCTCAAAACGTTCCGGGGCAAGGTCGTGCTCATCGATTTCTGGGCGACCTGGTGCCCGCCGTGCCGGAACGCCATGCCCGGACTCAACGAACTGTACAAGCGGAATTTCAACCGGGGGTTCGAAGTACTCGCCGTGTCTCTGGACGAGTCGCCGGAACCGGTTCGGGGATTCGCCAAAGCGGAGAACATCCTTTTTCCGGTTGCCGTCTCGGGCACCGACGTGGCGAAACAGTACGGCGTAACACAGGTTCCGGCCGTCTTCCTTCTCGATAAAAACGGGATCGTAGTCCACTCCGCCGTGGGCCACAGCCCGGCTCTCGAGAAGCGGATAGCCGGCTGGGT
This sequence comes from uncultured Nitrospirota bacterium, assembly GCA_964474325.1. Taxonomy (GTDB): domain Bacteria; phylum Nitrospirota; class Thermodesulfovibrionia; order SZUA-242; family CAYYSS01; genus CAYYSS01. The sequence goes on along the minus strand of CAYYSS010000146.1, from coordinate 2,574 downwards.
CGAGGAATTACTCTGATAGACGGGGCGGAATATCCATGTTTGAGAACCTGACCGAACGCCTCGAAGGCGTATTCAAGAAACTCCGGGGCCGGGGCCTCCTGAAGGAAGAGGACGTAGACCAGGCCCTGCGGGAAGTCCGCATGGCGCTTCTCGAAGCGGACGTTAATTTCAAGGTCGTCAAGGACTTCGTCGGCAAAGTCCGTTCCCGGACCGTGGGGACGGAGATTCTCGAAAGCCTGTCGCCGGGCCAGCAGGTCGTCAAGGTCGTCCATGAGGAACTGGCCGCCCTGCTCGGGGAAGGCCATACCGGGATACACCTGGCCCCCAATCCTCCCACCGTGATCATGATGGTGGGGCTTCAGGGTTCCGGAAAAACCACCTCGGCGGCAAAGCTCGCCCGGGCCTTCAAGCGGGAAGGCAGACGCCCCTTGCTGGTCGCCGCTGACACCCAGCGCCCCGCCGCGATTCAACAGCTCCAGACCCTGGGCGAGCAGATCGGCGTGCCGGTATACGCCACCCGGGAAAAAGACGATCCGGTCGTTGTGGCCCGTGATGGTCTGGCCCGGTCCAAGTCGGAAGGACGGGACATCGTTATCGTGGATACCGCGGGCCGTCTCCACGTGGACGACGAACTCATGGGCCAGCTCGAGGACATACGAACCGCGGTGAATCCCAAAGAGGTCCTCTTCGTAGCCGACGCCATGACCGGCCAGGAAGCAGTTGATATCGCCAAAACGTTCAACGAACGGATCGGGATCGACGGGGTCGTACTCACGAAAATGGACGGCGACGCCCGCGGAGGAGCGGCGCTGTCTATCATGGCCGTTACCGGCAAGCCCGTGAAATACGTGGGCGTGGGCGAGAAGATCGACGTTCTGGAAGCGTTTCACCCCGACCGCATGGCCTCCCGCATCCTCGGCATGGGCGATATGCTCACTCTGATCGAGAAGGCCCAGGAAACCATCAGCACGGAACAGGCCCAGGAACTCCAGAAGAAGCTCACCAGCGACGGCTTTACCCTCGACGACCTCCGGGACCAGCTGCGTCAGGTCCGGAAGATGGGACCGCTGAAGAGCGTCCTCGGTATGATTCCCGGACTGGGACCCAAGATCAAAGACGTGGATGTGGACGAAAAGCAGTTCGACCGGATCGAAGCGATAATCAATTCCATGACCCCCAAAGAACGGCGAAACCATGCTATAATAAACGCTGGCCGCAGAAGGAGGATTGCGCGGGGAAGCGGCACCACCGTGGCCGACGTCAACCGTGTCCTCAAGGATTACGTCAAGATGCGGAAGATGATGAAACGGATGCAGCGGCCGGGCAAGAAAGGCCGCCGCCGCGGCGGGGGGATGCCCCAGATGCCGAATTTTTTCTAACCCGCCGTTGCCGCTGCCGGGTGCGGCGGTTTTCGGTCGGTGCGTGATGAGAACGAACGAAAAAACGAACAACAGGGAGGTGAGAGTATGGTCAAGATCCGCCTGACCCGTTTAGGGGCAAAGAAACAGCCTTTTTACCGGGTCATTGTTGCCGATTCGCGGGCGCGGCGGGATGGGCCCTTTCTGGAGATCCTCGGGACATATAACCCGATGACGGATCCGTCAGAGATCAAGATCGACACCGAGCGGGCGAAGCACTGGCTCGATCGGGGCGCCCAGCCGTCGTCCACCGTCAAAAAACTCCTCTCCATCTCCGGGCTCTAAACGCGCCGATACGGAATCCGGAAACGACCGTCGTTTTCGGATTCCGGGCATGCGCCCCACCGGAAATACAACGTGCCAGAATCCTTGGTCCTTGCCGCCAGGGTCCTCGGACCGCGGGGGCTCCGCGGCGAAGTCAAGATCCGCGTTCTTGCTGATACCCCCGGCTTTTTCGGCAGTATCCGCCGGATTGTCGTACGTAAACCGGGACTTCAAGACCGGTCGTATACGGTAAGCGGGACCCGGGAGAATCCCGGCGGAACGGCTGTCATTCGGCTCGTCGGTATTGAGGACCGGGATCAGGCCCTTGCCCTCAAGGGGGCCGAACTGCTGGTCGACAGGGCGGACCTGCCCCCCGCGCCTGCGGACGCCTTTTACTATTTTGAGATCGAGGGGCTTCGAGTTGAAGACGAACAGGGGCGTCTGCTCGGGCACGTCAAGGAGATCCTTCCGGTACCCCAGGGCGAAATCTACGTCGTGGCCGCTCCGAAAGATGAAATACTTATCCCGTCCGCCGGCGATTTCGTCCGTTCTATCGAACCGGAACAGGGCCGGATGGTGGTCCGCCTGATCGACGGAATGGAACCGCAATGACCGGAAGGCCGGTTTTGGAGGCGGAAATACTCACCCTCTTCCCCGACGTGGTGGAGGCCTACCTCCGGGCGAGCATCATGGGACGGGCACAGGAACGGGGACTTCTCAGGGCCCGGGCCGTTGATCTCCGGCACTATGGGGTCGGACGTCATAAAATAACCGACGACGAGCCCTACGGCGGGGGCGCGGGCATGGTCATGAAACCCGAACCGTTCTTCTCCGCGCTGGACGACCTCGGGACCGACGGCAGGGAGCGGCTGATCATCCTCCTGAGCCCCCA
>CAYYSS010000145.1:0-6995 GCA_964474325.1 uncultured Nitrospirota bacterium | reverse complement strand
ATAAATCAACATGTTACGCTGGCCCTTGAGCGGGGGCTCTTTCCGTCGGCGGGGGCCGGTGCCCGAACTGTCCAAAAAAAATGGAAGATAAAGATCCTGTTTCGTAAGCCCGCTACACTACAGCAAAGAGGAACGTCAACAAAAGTAGCCGGGAAGAATACGAAAGGGGGCTTTGTTAACAAAGCCCCCTTCGAGAAGGTCGCCCAGGGCTATTTTTCGATGGACAGGAGTTCGACCTCGAAAATAAGCGTTGCGCCCGGGCCGATCATAGGGCCGGCGCCTCGATCGCCGTAGGCCAGGTCAGCCGGTATGAACAGCTTCCAGGTACTCCCCACCGGCATCAGCTGCAGTGCTTCCGTCCACCCCTTGATAACGCCCTTTACCGGAAACGTTGCGGGCTGACCGCGTTTGTACGAGCTATCGAATTCCGTCCCGTCGAGAAGGGTTCCTTTGTAATTGACTTTTACCGTATTATCCGCGGTCGGTTTTGGTCCGTCGCCCATCTTGATAACGGTATACTGCAGGCCGCTCGAAGTAGTGACAACGTCTTTTTTCTTCTTATTCTCCGCGAGAAACGCCGTACCCTCTTTTTTGTTTTTTTCGCCCTGGACCTGGCGCTCCTCCATGCGTTTTTTCTGAAGTTTCATGGCGAGATTCCGCTTGACGACACTCACTTCGTTCTTCGTCATCCGTGGTTTTTTCCCCGTATAACTGTCTTCAATTCCCTGTACGAACGTCTTGAAATCGATCTCTATGGGGAGGTTCCCAAGGTTCTGGCCGATGTCCATCCCCAGGGCGTAACTGGTTTTCTCGGTATCGTTTGCAAACCCGCCCGGTGCGGTTCCCGTTGCCTCCTCTCCGAGTACGGGGGCCGCGAAAAAGGCGAAAACGAATACAGTGGTAAGTATGCAGACGAGTCTATTCATGAATAGAATCTCCTTTCTTCCTATTGACGTGCCGGTTGACGCAAATCGGCCATAAGCATCTACGTTACCAGATTCCGCCGGAAAACGCCGCACTTGTGCGACGGTTCCCGGCGGAGCGATTGAAACTGACGGCGGACAGTGGTATATTATGTGTAATTAATTTACTCGAAATCCGTTGGATAAGAAATGCTTGAAGGCGTTATCTCTTCAAAGACCAAGGTCAATATTCTCGTAAAGCTCTTTCTCAACCCAGGGACCAGGGCTTATCTCAGGGAATTGTCTTCGGAATTCGGCGTGTCCACGAATTCGGTGCGTACGGAACTCAATACCCTGAAGAAACACAAGATTCTTGTTTCCGAGCGGGACGGGCGTAACGTGAACTACCGTGCAAACGAGAAGCACCCGTTGTTTCCGGAATTGAATTCGATGGTGCGAAAAATAACGGGAATCGACAGGCTTCTCAACTCCGTCGTGGAGCGTCTCGGGCACTTGGAGGCGGTGTATCTCACCGGGGATTACGCAAAGGGAAGGGATACGGGCATTATCGATATTATCCTGATCGGCCGGATCAACCGCGAACAGCTCGACGATGTGGTAATGAAGACCGAGCGATACATCGGCCGCAAGATACGGCCCCTCGTACTTTCGGAATCGGAGTTTCGGGCGCTGGATAAGAAAGGTACGTTTCAGGGGCGTATGCGGCTCTGGAAACGCAGCGAGGAACGCGAACGATGAGCCCCACCGGTCGTTACGAGGCGGCCGGCCGATCGTAACGGCATGTGCGGCATATGTGGAACCGTCGGGTTCGGCGGGGAGTCGGTACTCCGGTCAATGGCGGAATTCCTGCGGCATCGCGGGCCGGACGACGAAGGGTTTTTTATCGACGAAGAAAACAGGATTTTTTTCGGTAACCGCCGCCTGAGTATTATCGATGTTACCGGCGGGCGCCAGCCGGTGTACTCGGAGGATCGCAATGTGGTTGCCATCCAGAACGGCGAGATCTACAATTTTCGGGATCTGAGAAATGACCTGGAGGAGAGGGGACACCGTTTTTCGAGCCGGACGGATACTGAAGTCATCCCGCATCTCTACGAGGAATACGGCGCGGATTTCCCGCGGTATCTCGACGGGATGTTTGCGATTGCCCTCTGGGACCGGAGCCGTCGTCGACTCGTACTGGCCCGGGATCATACGGGGATAAAACCGCTTTATCTATGGGATGCACCCGGCGGTCTTGCCTTTGGATCCGAGATCAAGGCCTTCCTGGCGCTTCCCGGTTTTCGTCCCGAACGGAATCTCGATGCAGTTCATTTTCTTCTCAATATCAGGTTCGTTCCCGGTGACCAGACCCTCTTTCAAGGTGTCCGTAAACTGTCTCCGGGGAGCGTTCTGGTCTACGAAGACGGTTCGGTTCGAACCCGGCGGTATTGGACGGTCCCGGTCGGGACCGATTCCGCGATTCGATCGGTACGCGAGTCCACTGCCGAAACGCGGCGCCTCCTTCGCCGTGCTGTGGAAAAACAACTTGTAAGCGACGTGCCCCTTGGACTTTATCTTTCAGGGGGGATCGACTCGAGTTCCCTGGTAGCCATGGCGGCGGACGTCTCGACGCAAACCGTCAAGACCTATTCATTAGGATTCAATGAGCCCACCGACGAACTCGGCGATTCTCGGACGGTTGCCCGGGCTTTCGGCACCGACCACCACGAAACGACGATCTCATTTGACGCGCTTTCCGTGTTCCCGGAGGTGGTGTGGCACGTGGAAGAACCGAAGGAAAACGCAATCCAGCTTTACGTGCTTTCGCGGTATGCTTCGAAACACGTGAAAGTCGCCCTTTCCGGGCTTGGCGGCGACGAACTTTTCGGGGGATACCGCATATTCGATTTTCTGAGGCCGATGGTGCCTTTCGAAAGAATTGTGGGGCGCACCGTCAACGCCGCCGCGGTGTGGCCCGTTCGGCACGTCCTGCAGGCATTTTTTCGTCTTGCGGGCGGTATGCGGTTTGATCTCTTTCGGCGCGGGCTGGATTTCGTCTTCTCGGCCGGCGTGCCGGAACGGAGCTACTGTATTCTCAGGAATATGTGGGAACACGACCGGCGGACGTTTCGGGCCGTCTATGCAGAGTCGGTTCGGAACCGGTTTGAACGGCAGATCGAGCTGTTCTTCGCCCCGCTGTTTCAGGAGGGCCGGGGGGATGTGCGGGAAGATGTCTTGCGGGCCGAATTTGCGTACAAGATGGTCGACGATTTCCTCATGAACGAGGATCGTACGTCCATGGCAAACTCGCTTGAAGTCCGTGTCCCGTTTCTCGACAAAGATCTGGTGGAGTTCGCGTTTTCGATTCCCGCCCGGGTGAAGTTTGCGGGCGGTCGCCTGAAACCGGTGTTAAAGGAGGCTATGCGGGGTATACTGCCTGCGGAAACCCTCAATAAACCGAAATGGGGGTTCACCTTCGATGCCTACGAACAGTTTCAAAAGGACCTCCGTCGAATTGCCCGGCGGGAGCTTACGCGGGAACGTATTCTGGAGCAGGGCATCTTCAATTACGGGTACATCGAAAAAATACTCAATCACCCGCCCCACCCGCGTCTCAGGTGGCATTATTTCCTCCTCTGGCTGATCCTCGGCATGAAGATCTGGGATGACCTTTTCCTCCGTCGACAAGGAGTGGACGAGTGCTATGGCGCGTAAGACGGGGAACAGTCCGATGGATGTATGCACGAAAGCGCTCACGTGGGCCAGGGCGCGGGACTATACCGGCTACAACAAACACGACGGACTCAACAGTCCGTTTCTCCGGACACTCACCCTCGGAAATAAATGGCTCCGCATAGCGGCGATTCAGGCGGTGATGCGGGCACCGATCAATATCCGCCCCCTCGTCGGGGTACGGAAAGTGCGAAATCCGAAAGGAATAGCACTCTTTGCCCGAAGCTATCTCAATCTTTACCGGATCACCGGGGAGTCGGCGTATCTCGACGAGGCGAAGAGGCTTCTCGACTGGCTCGGGGAGAATACCGCGCCGGGCTTCCCGGGGATGTCCTGGGGATACGGATATCCATGGCAGGACCTCGGTTTTTACGCGCCGCCGGGGTTTCCGAATCGGATTGTCACGTATTTCGTTGGACGTGCATTCGTTGATGCTTTCGAGGTGACGGGGGATGCGACGTATCTCGATTGCGCCCGGAGGGTCGTCGAGTTCATTCTTGAGGCGCCGAAAGTCCTCTTTGAAGACGGAACCATGAAGTGCGTAAGTTACGTGCCCGTAGAGGATATCACCATGGCCGTGATGGACGTATCGGCCCTCTGCGGGGCGCTCTGCGCGATGGTCGGGAAACATGCGGGGATTCCGGCGTTTCTGGCGGAAGCGAAACGGCTCGTCCATTGGGTTGTGGATAAACAGACCGACGAAGGCGCATGGTTTTATACCCATCCCGCGGGCGACAGCCATATCACGCACGACAACTACCACACCGGGGAAATCGTCGAAGCGCTTCGCGACTACATGGAATACTCGGGGGACACGACGTATGCAGAAGCGTACGAACGCGGTCTCCGGTATTACCGGGATCATCTGTTTACACCCGCGGGCGAGCCCAAGTGGATGAACGACACGGAATATCCCTACGATATCCACGGATACGCGGTAGGAATCATTACCTTTACAAAAGCGGGCGACGGCCCTATGGCGGAAAAGATACTTCAAAATGCAGTGCGATCCATGTGGGACGAGCGGGAAGGCCGGTTTTATTATCAGAGACGGAACCGGTACACGAAGCGTTTCACGCTTATGCGCTGGTGCCAGGCGTGGATGGCGTGCGCGTTGAGTATCAACGCGCTGGCCGCGCACCACAGTACATCCCGCAGAGAGCGGTAGGGTTATGGGAATAACAGTAGTTGCCGCCGCGAAATTGCATCACGCTTTTACCAATCATTACCAGCCTCTGGCGGATGCAGAGAACGTCGATAGGATTATCGCCATCCGTCCCGTTCCCTGGTCGAGGAGTTCCTTGAGGAATATCACCGTTGTCCACTTCGGCAATCTGCCCCTGCCGATTGCACTCTGTTGCATGGTAGTGTCTGGAATACGCTGGGTGGTACGGGAGCGTGCCAGCGCCGTAGTGGCGTTCACGCCTCTTCCCTACGGTCTCATCGGATTGCTGATCGCCCGCCTGACAGGACGGCCTCTCCACGTGGGTATTATCAATGAGGTTCTACCTGAGGACTTCCGCGGCATCGCCGGTTTTCTGCGGAAGGTGGTATTGCGAAACGCCGGAACTATAAGCGTTTCAGGCGAGGGCAGCGCCTCCCGCGTGAGGGAGTACGCTGGTGTAAAGAAAAACGTCTTTCTGCTGCCTCACGGCGTAGGGCCTGAATTCCGTCCCGCCGCGACGCCGCGGTTCCGGTACGACGCCATATTCGTCGGCGATCTTCTGCCGGTAAAGAGAGTGTCCCTTATCGTCCGGGCATGGCGACTGGTTGTAGACCGTGTACCGGCTGCCCGGTTATGTATTGTAGGGCAGGGCCCGGAGGAAGATTCGTTGCGTGGCTTGGTGACGGAACTGGGGCTGGGGAATGCGGTCGAGTTCGTCGGCTACCAGTCACGGGTCCATGAATACCTGCAGGCGGCGCGTATCATCGTCATGGCGAGTAGGTCGGAGGGTCTGCCGTTTGCCCTTATTGAGGCCATGGCCTGCGGTCTCGTACCGGTTGTGAACGATGTGGGCAATATAGGGCGTGTTGTGAAGGATGGAGAAAACGGCATACTCTTGAAACGGACCCCGGACCCGACGAATTATGCCGATGGGATCGTCACCGTTTTGCGGGATGAAGAGATGCGCAAACATTTGGCTGAAAATGCACGAAAGGCCGTGGACGGACTCGACCATGCGGAAGTTTCCCGTCGTTGGGAAAGAATCATTGATTGCTTATGCGGTGCGGATCATGGGGAAAACTGACGGTATCGTTCTCGTAGTGGACGACGGCGGTTTCCCGTGCGAAAACGGGGACGCACTGGAACCGTATAAGAGGATCGGGGAGCTTGCGGAACGTTTTAACGTGATCGTGCCGGTCGCGGTAACGGCTTGTTATATCGATCTGAATAATATCGCGGGACTGGAACGAATCAACCGTGATGCCGAGAAGATTGTTGATTTCCTGCGAACCAACACGAATCGTCTGCCGGTATGGAACCACGGGCTTACCCATGCTTATGGAGAGGCATCCACGGAATTTGCACTCTACGGGGTGCCGTCGGGGAGCGTTCCCGAGTCGGTACAGCAGTCCCATTTTGAGCTCAGCCAACGAATCTTCCGTGATGCTCACTTGCCGCTTCCACGCGTTTTCGTTCCGCCGGGGCACGCGTGGGAGCCCACCGTTACGGACCGCCTTGCCGCCGCTGCAGGATTTTCTCATATCGCGATCAGGGAATTCGAGAAGAAAAGCCTGGGCGGGTGGCTCCTTTCTCCGCGGAATCCCTATCTGGCGACGTGGGATGAGCCGCAGGGTGTGAAACCGTTGTATCGCTTGGGCTTGGGCATCCCCCACTACCAGCACAGACTCGGGAGGGGGGATCGCCGGAAAGTTCGGATCTACACCCGCCCGGGAAACGTCCTTACGCGGCTTCTCGTTTACCGTACGACCGGATTGGTGCGGAAACCTCACCACTTTTTTGCTCACGTACAGAATTTTGTCAATCCCGGTTCGGAGAAATTTTGGGCCGACGTGATCACAATTTTGCTGAATTTCCGAGCGTTCGACGATGACACGACCGTATAAGGTGCTGTTTCTTCTCGGCCTTATGCGGTCGGGGACGACTTTTTTTCGGAACCTCCTGTCGGCGAATCCGTCGATACAGGTGTTGGGGTCGGAACTGAACCGGTTCTGGACGGAAACGGGGGGGGCTCCCAGTGGTACGGTACCGGAGTGTCCCTATCTGGATGAGAGCCAGCTGAGGGAGGAGGTGCGGGTGCGGGTACTGGAGCACTTCGACCGTTGGTACCGCCGGCGTAACGGTCCCGACAAATTGCTCTATCGGACATACCGCAAGCTACGCTACGGAAATGA
>CAYYSS010000144.1:0-7023 GCA_964474325.1 uncultured Nitrospirota bacterium | reverse complement strand
GGGAATTGCACCCACTGAAAGACCGTGCCTTTGCACGGCGCACTGCAACGTTAAGGGTAACCCTGCGTGCACGACGAACGCGGCGAACGGGTCCGGAGGGGTCTGTTGTCTGCTCTCTGTTTTCTGATCTCTGAAACCGAGCCCGCCGGTCCCGTATTTACGCCGCTGCAAGGTTTTCATGTGCGTGGGGCTGAGTATCCCCGACGTAAACGGGGCGAACCGTACCGTCATAAGAACCTCAGGCGGTTTTTAAGGTGCCAGCGGTGGAGCCAGTTCTGCCAGCCATCGTGATAATGTTCCAAATGTCCATGGCGGAGCGGGCCGAAAACGAGATCCAGAGTGTGGAGCGATGGTGCGTAGGAGGAGAAACGTTCGCGGCAATGGGCACAATACGTAATGACGTGGCCCTTGGCCTGCGCGACCCGCGCCCGCGTATGCCGATCGGTGACGGCAGTGTTGCCCATGGGTGCGCACGCCCCTGCGCCGCAACACTGAGTCGTCTCGTGCCGGAACCTCATTTCCTTTATTTCATAACCAATGCGCGTGATGACCGTCCTGACGGCATTCCTGATCTCCGGCTGATACCGGGCGGGGCACGAGTCGTGAACGGAGACCGGCCCGGGGAGCGTCGTGGAAACATCCGGAAGGCCTTCCTCAACCAGGATTTCGTAAATCGTTCTCAACTTGATATCACTGTTTTCGCGGAATATCATGTGGCAGTTGATACAGGCCAGTACGACCTCTTCGACGCCGAGTCGTTTAAACGTACCGAGGGTCGCCTCAAAAATACGCCGGAAACGGTCTTTATCCCCGATGTCTCGACTGGGTTTCCCGCAACAATTGAGAACGATACCGATACCGGGGGAACGCCGCGCCAGGTATTCATAGGCGCTGATGACCACACGCGGCGAATAGGCCGGGAGCGAACAGCCGGGGAAGAACACGCGCTTCGGAGGCGAACTGTCCGTTCGGGGGGCTTTGCCCATGGTAAAGAAGCGCGATGTGCTGACTATCTGATGGTTCCGGACGCCTTTGAGTCGAGGAATCATGTAATCAAAGACAAAATCTTCCGGGAGGGATTTCCCTGCCTGCGCGCCGAATATCTGTTCTCTGACCTCAAGAAACATGTTTCCGGGATAAAGGTTTTGTTTGCAAACCCGCCGACACAACCCGCATAAAGAACACGAATAAGGAATTTCGATGTTCTCAAAGGGATTTCGCAGAAATCGTTTTGCCAGTTCCTTGGGCGAATCGCAGTAATGCCGCAGAAACATACAGGTGCGCACACAGATCCCGCAATCGTTGCATGACTCGGCTATCCTGTCGGTCTCTCTCATTTATAAAACCGCAGGACCGGCGTAATGGCAACGATCGTTAAAGCCAGTCCCAGACAGAATTGGCAAAGCGCCTTCCGCTTCGACCGAAGCCTCCAGAACCGGTTCAGCAACTCATCCGGAGGCTGTTGGTCGGAGGAAAACGTGGCGAACGTCCCCTGTACCTCTGGATCCAGAATCCAGACACCGTGAGCGACAATCGAAAGTCCGATGAGGGCCAGCACGGTCTTGGCGATGAAAACGGCACGGGGAAGTATCGTGATCTCCCGCCATTGTCCGTGGAACCCGTAGTGAATAAGCGGGAAAGCAAGACCCGTCAGGATCAGGATCGAGATCAGAGCAAAACAAAATCTCACCTGAAAGCTCAGCACCTTCTCCATCACCCTGTCAAAGGGGTAAATAATGCCGGATCCCAGTTTTCCCCTGTACTTTACCCACCGCAATTGATAAAACGGCGCCGCAACGCAGAGGACGGCAGCCAGCAGATGGATGCTCAGATTAACGGTGTACAACAGGTTTTCCATTCTCCGCTCCTCCCGGGTTATTTCTTCAGGAGCCTGTTAATAATGCCCCTCTTTTCCGCCGGTTCAGGGGGCTCGATTTCCAGATGCCTGCAGATAATCCCCTCGAGCCGTTCCCGGGGAATGTCGGCGGCTTCGACGGCCAGTTCACCATTGACCACAACCGCGGGAGCAACGGGCAGATCGCTTGCATAGTACTCGTCGGTATTGTATTCTTCTTTGGGCCTTGATACGGTTTCGATATCAACGGGGTACTTTGAGCCCAGACCGGGCATCATTTCTCTGAAGTGCTTTCAAGGCTTTCCGTTTGGTTCATTGAGATAGAAAATCACCTTCACTCTTTTCGGCTCGTTCATCGCGTCCTCCCTCTGGGTCAGAATTCGTATCTGCACTGCAGATACAGATTGTCGTTATCGTCGAACCCACCGAACTGACTCCATGGGCTGCCTCCGCCGAAGACCATACCGCCGACGGCAGCCCAGACATTGTCGGTAAACCCGTACCGCACTTCGGGATTGATGAGATAATCGCCGTCGGAAAGTCCGTAGAATGCAAATACGGAGAGTTTGAGCGTCTGGTGAAACAGGAGTCGGGTAAGTCGCAGGGTTACCAGGTCCGTAAGTCTCCGGGCCTTTGGAAAACCGGCGGCGAGGCTCTCCTCATAACGTGAATAGTCGTGGAGGTACTCCCCGAAGTATTGAATGCCGGCAGTGAAATCTTCGCGGATCTGTCTCTCGAAACCGGCCAGGAATTTTGTCCGGGAGTTCGGTATCACGGGGTCATCGCCATTGCGGTCCTCCCGCGAGTCGTAGTAGCCCGCCTCCAGGCTGACGACACCGCCGAGCATCCGCCCCTGGAGACTGGCGCCGTAGACCGAGAGTTCCGGATGAAAAAACGCCAGTCCGGACGGCGCCGCCGGATTGTCCGGCATGGCCGAGGGCTGCCTGAAAAAACCCCGGTAGTAATAGAGAGAGATGTCGAAACCCGCCACGCCCCGGTACATCCGCACCGCCAGCTCGGCGTTGTTCAGCGTGGTCGCCGGTTCGGTCTCTCTCCGGTCGGTAATCCAGGGCATGGGATCGAACATGTGGAAGCGTTCGGGCGAAGGGAAATTATCGGGCTCGAAAAAGGGGGTGACGACAAGCTCGATGGAGGCGAAGTCCGGGAAGATCCCCATCTTGAACGCATCGGAACCGATCTTCAGGTACTCAATGGGCCGGCCGGAAAAATACGCTTCGTAATCCTTCGGAAAGAGATCGTTTATGAACACAAGGTCCCCTACGCCCCAGGTGATTATCTGACGACCGGCCCGGACGTCCCAGTTCTCCGAAAGGTAATCAATATAGGCTTCTCTCACCTCTCCCGCCGATTCGTTGCCGACATGGTCATACGACAGGTCCGCTTTGGCGAATAAATAAAACGGCGGACCGGCGGCGTTTGCTTTCAGTTGAACTCTTTCTTCGGCCCATTTGAAGTTCCCGTCGTCCGGGTTTGAACCGGCGGAACCGGCGGAATAATTCCCCTGGATAAAGCCGTTGACCGTAAGGCTTTCTCCCTGCACCACAATCGGAGCTGAAAGCATCAAAACAAGCAGCACGGAAAAACCTTTTCCCTTTACGGGGATCCTCAAACAAAAGCCTCGAATCACTTAAACAAATGCGCGGGCGGACGTTTGAGATATCGTTCCTTGAAATCTCTCTCGCTGAGGCCGACGTTATACCTGACGGCAAGAAACGTGAAAACCGAATAATGCCCGGTTTGTACGTTTCTCATGGTCCGTTCCATGATGGTGGGGACCATTTCCTTGCCGTCGCTCGACTTGAGCAGTTGCACAACACCGCTCGTGAACACCCGCTCCAGTTCGTCCCTCCCATCGTAGAATTCCTGCTTCACCGGCAGAAAGGTCTCCTTGCTGATCCAGGTCACCTGTCGTGCCCAGCTTGCGGCGGAACCCGGAGTGGTCTCCACGACGTAGCACGGCCGTCCTTCAATCGTCTCTTCTCGGATAAGGCGGTGCTTATCCGTCATAACATCCCGGCCGACGCCGTCTTCATACGTAAAGTCCGATCCGACGAAGCTCTGACTGTAATCCCGGGCCGAGAGCCGCCGCACCAGGTTAATCGCCGGCAGGTACATCCACCTGTCGTCGTCACGCCCGGGATACTTCCATACCATAATCGTCAGCCGCTTTACATCGGGGGGCTCGTGGAAATAGATGAGGACTTTCTGGCGTGTTCCATCGGGGTTCGTATTGAGCCGCCACGTCGTAAGACGACGCGTGCGGGTTGTCCCGCTTTCGTCGAAAAGAACCAGCTTTGCCTCAATGCGCGCATCGTTCGCCGGGGCATAAAAAGCTTCGTAGTACCGTCGCATGATTTCCTCGGCCGCAGGCCTGTCCCGCCCGCCGGGTGTTTCTCCGGAAAACGCGCGTACCGGCAAAACAAAAACGACACAGAAGGAAAGACTCAACACCGCACGTTTAAACTTCATGACGCCCTCCCTTCCGGAAAAAGCCGGGGCCCCACGAAACGTAAAGCCGCCGGCAGTACCAGTAACGTTGTCAATGTGCTGATCAACATGAGGAAAGCAAAAAAGATACCGACGGTTACGTAAGGCAACAGCGTCGAGAGCATCAGAGGAAGAAACCCCAGGGTAATAACAACGGCGTTTCTGAGAATCGCCCGGCCCGGTTCGCCGAGCATAAAGCGGTGGGTTTCTTCGAGGTCCCTCGAAGTTTCATAGTGCTTACGCCATCGCTCGATATAATGGATCGCAAAATCGATCGCCATACCCAGCGTCAACGTGGAACAGACGGCGATAGGCATGTCACAGTCCTTTCCGATCCAGCCCACGATTCCATAATTAAGCAGGATTGACAGAGAGAGGGGGAGCATCGACAGCGCCCCCAGTAACACTGAGCGAAACTCAAACAGCATGAGGATAAAAACCACGGCCGACGCACCCAGAAGCGCCCTGAACATCCCGACCACCATGAGCTCCTGCCAGACTTTGTTGACATACGTCAACCCGCTCCACCTGAACACGATTCCGTCCGGCGGCGGATTGGCGCTCATGAAATCCGAAACGCGTTCGGTCAGGGCATGCATGTACTTGTTGTCACCTTTTTTCATCTGTACCCAGATAAGGGACCGTTGGCGTTTTTGATCGAGGCAGAGGGCTATGTCGTTCGGGTCGCCGCCTATTTCGCATATGAAGATGAACTGTCCGACCGCCTCCCGGGTGTCCGGAATGCGAATATAGGCATCGTCAAAATCGTGGAGAACCTGGTTGAGGCGTTTGATGGGGTCGGGCAGGGCGGTGGTCGTGCCGACGACGGGGTCTTTCTCCAACTCGTCCTGCAGTCTTTCAACGTATCTGAGTACGGCCGGTTCTTTAAAGGTCCCCGGCCGGGTACCTTCACCGACCAGGTACGCCATGTACGTCCCGCCGAAGTGTTCGTTCATGAACGCATCCGCCTTGCGGAGTTCGTGCCCTTCTTCGAACCAGCTGACCGGGTTGTCGTTGACCTCTATTTGGGCAACACCCGAGACACCGACAGCGATGGCCGCCATCGCGCCGAAGAGAACGAGGCGATTGCGATAGAACGCGGTGCGGCCGACGGCTTGCAAAATTCCGTCAAGGACAGGCGAGCCTTTGACGCTGCGGTTTGCGATGGATTTCCTGAGTTTCTCTTCACTCATGAGCGTTATGACCGCCGGGACCACACTCATCGAAAGTACCCATGCAACCAGGACGCCGAACGCGATAAATACGCCGAACACCCGGACGGGGGGAATATCCGTCAACGCCAGCGAGGCAAAGCCGACAGCCGACGTCACGGAGGTCTGGAGCATCGGCCGGTAGAGTTCGTCGTACGTCTCCACGAGTGCCCTGCGTTTATCGCCGACCGCCCTGAAACGGTCGAAAAACTCGCTGAGCACGTGACAGTCGTCGAGAATTGCTATCGGCATGAGGAATACTGGGATCATGGAACTCATGATATGGACCGTATTCCCGGTAACAATGAGGAGCCCCATGGTCC
Source organism: uncultured Nitrospirota bacterium (assembly GCA_964474325.1). GTDB lineage: Bacteria > Nitrospirota > Thermodesulfovibrionia > SZUA-242 > CAYYSS01 > CAYYSS01. Next base: position 1,126 of record CAYYSS010000144.1, on the reverse strand, counting down.
AGATCACGGCAAACATGGCATCCATTCCAATCGGGAGGAGAAACGCGACCTGACGAAACAGGAGGTACACGATAATCATGATGAACATGAATGCGAGGGGTGCCACAACCCCCATCTGGATAAACATCTCTACGCCGAACGTGTCCTCCGCAATAGGGATCCCGGCGAAGTGGTACGTCTGCCCGGGGAGAAGCTCTCTCTCGAGAATTTCCTTTATCTCGAGAGAAATCCTTCTGCTCATGTCTTTCTGTTCGATAGGAATATATATGGCCGTCGATTTACCGTCGCGGGATGCAATGCGATCTATGAGGCACCAGTTGCCGGTAATGTTTTCGAAAAGTTCCAGCCCGGCCTGTTCGGTCTTCGGGACTTCGGGCATCACCCTGTCGATGTTTATGTATCCCGGCCCCTCACTCGTGGGGTTGTTCGATGTCGTGAGACTCATGACATCCTGAACCACGACACCGTCAATCTTGAGAATTTCTGAAATCGTTCGGTCGATCCGTTCCAGGGCCTCGGGGCGGAATATACCCTTGGGGTCCGTGAGCCCGACGACGAGCAGATCGTTAATGCGGAAGATCTTTTTTATTTTGTTGTAATAAACGCGGTCCGCCTGGTCTTCCTCCAGCATGTTTTCAGGATCGGTGTCGATATGGATTTTGGGGAACTGAGATAAGAAGACCAGGGTAATGATCGACGCCAGAACAATAACCAGTTTCGGGCGTTCAATCGAAAAAAGAACGATTTTTTTCACACGTCCGCCTCCCCTTATTAATTGCAAATACACATCGCTGCAGCAACGCACTTGCAGGCGCTCTTTGGTTATGTCTCTACGGCGCCGGCCCGCATTTCTCAAAGTCCTTCACCTGCGCAACCGGAAACCGCCGTGGCTCCTGCGTTGCGCTTGGTCCGGGTGCGCAACGTACCGTCACGTACGTTTCCGCGCCCTGAAGGACAGAGAGACGCGAAACGTAAAAGATGATGTGTTTCGCGTCTTACGTCTTATGTCTTACGTCTCACGTCTCACCCCGGGATACTTCCCCTTTTTTGTCGCCGGACAGCATGCAGGCACCGGGAGTGACTCGCAATAGTCTTTTTTCAGGATCTCGAGAAGATCCGGAATAAT
>CAYYSS010000143.1:0-7028 GCA_964474325.1 uncultured Nitrospirota bacterium | reverse complement strand
AGGCTTACGAGCCAGAGCGGCAGTCCCAGGCAAACCATGACGAGCCCGGCCGCGACGGGAACGATACCGGGGTCCCGGGCTACGTCTACCAGTGCCCAGGGCTCCCAGCGCGGAAACGAGATCTCGAGATCCAGAAAACGGAGTAGGGGATCCGGTACACCGGCGGCAAGTTCCTTGCCGTCTTCCAGGACCCGGACCCGGAACCGGGGGTGGGCGATGTCGTACTCATTGGCAAGCTCCCCCCTGACGTGATAGGTCTTTGACGGCTCAAGTTTTATCTGGAACTCGTAAGGGAGGGGCGGAAGTCTCACGCGGTTCGTCCCGGGGGGTGGAAGAAACCGGAGTGCGTGGAATTCCCGTCGGAAGACCCTGCCGTTGCGGGACAGGGCGATCTCGGGACCGATTCCGAACCGGAGGATATGGACGAAGTCGCCGCCCAGTCTCGTCGGCGGAAACGCGGTAATCCGTTTCGTTCTCCCGCTGTATTCCACGGTCATGGACGGTTCGTATTTGAAGAAAACATTTGAGGTGTTTTCTAAATCCAGGATGCGGTCTTTCAATCCGGTGTCGATATGCGTAACGGAAAACACCGTGTTCCACGGGGTCCGAAGGGTTTCGCCCGGGCCGACGACGGTGGTCAAGACCTGTTTTTGACCGAGACTGAGGCCGAATCCCGTAAGAAGCACGATAACCCCCACGGGAAGCACGGCGGCCAGAAGGGCGGGAAACGGACGGTAACGGAACCTGTTTCGGATATCCACCGCGTTTCTGAGCAGAAGATTAAAGACAAAGAGCCAGAACACGGCCTGGACCGCGGGGAAACGCTGAAAAAGAAAGGCAAAGCGCGAGAAGGCCTCCTCGCTCCAGATGGAGAAACAGGCGTAGCCGAAGGCCCAGAGCCCGACGAGCAGGGCGGTAAGCCCGCGGCTTGAAAGAAGACGGAACAGGGTTCTCAGTGCCCCTTTCACGGTACCGCGTCCTCGCGGGTCTTGCCGCCGTCGACTTCGTCCCATTTGCGCTTCAGTTCATCCACGTCGATCCGTATATCGCGGTTTGTTATCCTGGCACCCAGGGGAATCGGGTTACAGCCGCCCGGGGTTCCCAAGGTATCGGTGGAAATAGGTGTGTTGCAGAACAGGCAGATGACCCGGTTTCCATCCTGACCGTAGCCCTTTGGCGGGCAGATTTCGCAGGCGTCCAGGCAGACGGCGAGCGAACCGTCGGGGCGCCTTGTAATGAAGAAACGCATGGTACGGGTATCCGACCGGTACGAAAATTTGTAGATCTTTCCACTTTCCAGGTCCATGCTGGGATCGGTCCGAGGGATAACGATCACCCCTTTGTCCGCCACGACCGGCCGGGGTTCCGGATCGTGGACTGTGGTGACCTGACTACCTCCCCGGACGAACCAGGACGAAAGCACCAGGAGGCAGAAGACCCAGACGGCTGTTGATCTCCGCAGTCGATCCGTGCGGACCCGGGCACGGACCAGCCTCTGCTCTGCCGGGGATTCGACGGATTCGGGAATCGATACGGGGGCACTGAGGAGGGAAACGAGAAACACCCCGGACGGGAGCAGGAGAAAGACCAGGGTCACGATCAGGCCAAAATTCGGTCCGAAGAAATAGCCGATGAAGTTCCACGACGAGACGGAAAGCAGGGGGTGGTCCGGGACCAGGAGAATGGTGAAAAGGTGGTGGACCACGTCATGGGTGAATTTCATGAATATGCGCTGAAGAGAGGGTATCAGCGAATAGTCCGCGTATCCCCTCACCCCGCCGGCGGCGAGTTTGATCCCGGCAAGGACGAGGAGCGTCTGGGGAATACCGAACCAGCGCCAGGATGGAGGTACGCGCCGGAGGAGGCGAGCCGTCAGGAAAATCACCAGGCCGCCGATGCCCGCTCCGGCGGTCAGGGCCCCCGCCGTTTTTAAAGGAGCGTCGTAGAGCCCCGGAGTTTCCCTGAGAAATGCCAGGGAACCGCACCAGTCCGGGAAAAAATAAAGCGGGGGCAGAAGACCCCAGACGAAGAAGGCAAGGCCGGGATACCGGCCCGGGTTTTCGACCGGATCAAACGACGACCCGCGCGGGTCGAGATAAATAACCGCCACAACGACGATCAGAAGGGCCGTTACTACGGTCTCGTTCCAACGGACCAGGATCGAGGCGACACGATGGTCCGGAGGGACGAACAGGACGACAGGAGCCGCCAGGGCCGTAACGACCGAGGAGAAATAAAAAACCCGACGCGGAAGCGATTTGTTTCCGTGGAGATGGGAAACGAGGGCCCCGACGGCCCCGTACTTGAGAATTTCCTTCAGGCCGATAAAAAGGGCAACGGTCATATGCCGGTGTTCCGTCCGGTGCTGTGACTCTGAACGGGGAGGGCCGCCCCCCGTTAATCGTCGATTTTACCGTAAACGATGGCCTTTATCTCGGGGGGCATTTCGCCGCCGAGCATACCGAGTTTTTTCCGGATAAACGAGTTGTTCATCATGCGCCGCATGGCGTTGAGCATGTATTTTTTCTTGAACGTGTCGCCGGAAGCGAGCATCTCGATAAACTTACCCATATAAAACCGGCGGTAGCCGTTGACAATGGCCCGGTCCACGTCCTCGAGGCTCATGTTCTTCGGTTTTATCACAGGATCAATGAGATTGTACTTGCGGTAATCCCGTTCCGCCACGTAGGGTTCCAGATCCTTATAAATGTCCGCGTAGGGCCACGGAGCGATGGCAAGGAAGTGGGCGAAATCCGGGTTGTACTCCCGGGCGAGTTCGATAGTCCGGTCCATGGTCTCCGGGGTGTCGTCGGGAAACCCCAGGATCATGGACGTCTCGGTAATGATGTTGTGTTCGCGGCAGAGCCGGAGTGCCTCCTTCGACTCGTCGATGGTGAGGTCTTTTTTCAGGAGATCCAGCGTCTTCTGCTCGGTGGCCTCCGTCCCCACATAGATATGGATAATGCCTGCGCGCCGGTATTTCTCCAGAATGTCCCGGTCCCGGATAATGTCTTGGGCTCGGGTCTCCATAAGGATCGAGATTCCCAGGTCCCGTTCGATGAGGAGATCAAGCATTTTCTCCCAGCGTTCCCGTTCCGGGGTAGGGTAATCGTCTGTGAAGAGCACCACATCCACGCCGAAACGGGTTGCCAGAAGTTCCATCTCCCGCGTGATGTCTTCAGGGGAACGGGCCCGCCAGGACTGGCCCCAAAACTTCTGCTGGGAGCAGAAGGTGCAGTCCTTGTCGCACCCCCGGGAGGTATCCACCGCGCCGAGCCTTGAGCCCGGGAGAATGAAATATGTGTAGTCCTCCCAGTCGAGGAGATCCCAGCCCATCGGCCGGTTGTCAAAACTTGCGAGTCGGGGCCGGGTTGCCGTAAGCACGGTTCCATCGTTCTCCCGGTAGGCAAGCCCGGGGACCTTGTCGATCCCCCCGCCGTTTGAAAGGGCCTGGAGGAGTTGAACGACCGTCTGCTCACCTTCCCCGATCACCACGTAGTCGAGAGCAGTGGTTGTTGCGAAGAGTTCGTCGTACATGAAACTCGGATGCACGCCTCCGGCGACGGTTATAATGCGCGGGTTGATCTCTTTGGCGAGTTCCAGCACCCTGATGCCGTCCGGCGTGGTGGACGTTATCATCGAGACCGCGACCACGTCCGGGTCGTAGTCCCGAATCCGCTCGGCGATATCGTCGAACCCCACGTCTTTGGTCATGGCGTCGTAGATGGCGCTGGGAAAACCAGCCGACCGGGTCGCACCGGCCAGGTAGACCAGGTACAGCGGCACCCACTTGCCCGCCACCTCCACCACTCCCGCATGGTAGGGCGGTGTTATATAGAGTATCTTCTTCATTGTGTCTTTCTCAGTGTCTTTTTCAGAAAAGACTGCGTTATTTTACACAATGCGTCAACATCGTACCGAAGTCCCTCTAAGGTCTTGAGAGCCATAACATATTTTAAAATAAGTGTATTTCCCTGATCTCCGGAAAAGGGCATACGCCGACGGACAACCTTCCTGCCCAAAATTATAATTACTATACAACATCGGTGCCATAAATTCGCCGTCCGGACGATCGGACCGGTTCAAACGACCCCCTTGTTCCGGGCATATTCGGTAAACGCTCTGCCCTGCGGGAACTGGACCATCCACGACGTGATGTGACTCATGGGAAATCCGCGCCAGGAGATTCGGGGTATCCGTGAAAGGATGCGGGGGATTGTGAAAATCTCGGCCCGGAGCTTCATCAGGGCCTCCTCCCGTTCCTGCGGGGACATGGTGGGGTGTTCGAAGAGTGCGCGGTTCCCGTCGAAACAGTCCCAGTCCAGGTCTTTGAATATATAGGGTTTGTACTCTTCATAGAGTTTCGTGCCGGGAAGCGGCGTGGTCATTACCGGATGGGCGCTTATCTTCAGTTCCTCGCAGAGTTCGAGGATGCCGTCGAAATCCCTCCGGGTATCTTGTCGCCCGCCGACCATGATAAACAGCATTACCTCGATGCCGTGGTCGCGTATCCGCCTGATGGCATCCCGCCGGTCTCGTCCCTGTTTATTGACCGCGCGGTATTCTTCCAGGCTCATCTGGTTATTGGATTCCCAGCCAACCAGTACCGCCGTAAGACCCGCCCGCCGGGCCTGGGTGAGAAGGGTGCCGGCCTTCGGGTTCTGCACGGTTACCAGGTCTCCGGAGCCGAACCACCACTTGCCCCTGACGTTTTTCGCCATTTCCGTATAGAGTTCTATCGAGCGGTTGAGATTCACACCCCAGATATTGTCGTCTATGCCCCAGAAAAGCCGCCATGAACTCCCTGCAACCTCCCGGACCACGTCGTCGATGGGCCGCATGCGCACCCGCCCGCCGAAGAACTCGTGGACCGAGCAGAAGGCGCACCGATGGGGGCAACCCCGGGAGGTCTGAAAATAGCCGTAGACGTATCCTTTCTTGGGAAGAAGGCGAGTTACCGGTCGGGGCAGATCGCAGAGATCCGACCAGGTACCCTTGTAGCGCTTCCTGAGGCGGCCCCGACCGGCGTCGTCGAGGACGTCTTTCCACACGCTCTCGGCCTCGCCGAGAACGAGGGCGTCCAGGTGGGGTTCGGCCTCGTCCGGCAACGCGGTGACGTGGATACCTCCGGCGACCACCGGGATATTCATGTTTCGAAGGGCGTCGGCCGTTCGGTAGACCCAGGGTGCCTGAGGCGTGAGTACGGTAAAACCCACGAGATCGAATCCCTCCGCCATGGAAGGTTCGAACAGGACCTTGTTCGCGTCGTGCAGTACCACGTCCACGTCGGGGCGAACCCGAGCCGTGAGCCCGGCCAGGTATTCGAGAACCGGGGGAGCGATAGGCAGGCCCTGGGACATCTGGCCTTTTTCGCCGAACGGGGGAGATATGAGAAGAAGCCGCATCACGCTGAGAAACCGTTCTAGTCTAGCACGGCGGAAGGGGTGAAGGCACAAAGGGACTCAGGGGCAGGGGCACAAAGGCATCGAGGTACCGAGATAGGGCGGCAGGGGCGTAAAAACCCGCGGTCTCGCGGGAAAAGGCGGCAGGTTGAGAATGATGTCTCAGTTCCGTATCGTTGTGCCTCAGTGCCTTTGTGCCTTCCGTACTACGCCTCTTCGCAAAGGACCTTGATCCGCTCGAGTACCATCCGGGACTCTTTTGCGTTCAGGGATTCGGCTACCTTTGTATTGGCGATAAACGAGCCCACGCGCCCGGGCATGTCGTATTCGATTTCCGCGTCAAGGGTCGTCTTCGACCCGTCGTTGGAAAAGGCGTAGGTCTCGGTAATCGGCATACTTCCTTCCATGGTCATGGCGAATTTCTCGTTGGGGATGAATTCCGTGATCTTGCCCGTACCGTTAAACGTCATACCGAACATCCTGTACGACCAGACGAATGTAGTTCCGGTCGCGGGTTCCCCGGAGGACAGGTCCCGTACCTCCTGGAGACTGGTTACGTATCGGGTCCAGTTTTCAGGAGATGTGACAAACGCGAATACCTTCTCGACGGGGGCGTTGATTTCAATCGATTCTTGTACCTTGGCCATGTCTTCCTCCTCAGTGGATGTTCGTTAGCCCCCCCGGCGGGGCGCTCTAGGGGCATTCTAGCCCATAGGGGCGAGGTTGGCAACGGATTTTCTCGGCGGTTTCTCACCGGATTCCAAACCGGACTTCGCCGCAGTTCGCGCCTGGAGGCGGGATGATTCGGGCTTCGGGGCGCCGTTGTCTCTCGCCCCCTGCCTCCCACCCCACCTTCTTCTTGACGAAGCGTGGCGCGTGTGGTACTGTCGAAACCCGACGCGCCGCGCCGGGGGTTCTCCCGGTGGGCGGTATGCGCAGTGTCGGATTTACGGACGGGAGGTGGCGGCGGATGTTTCAGAGAAACGACACCGGGAACGGCCGGGCTTTCGGCTCGGCGGGACTGAGTTCACTGCAGATTATTACCTTCGTCTGCCTCGCCCTGGTAGCGGCGGGCGGGGTGTTTTTCTACGTCTCGAGCCGTACCCCGTTTGCCGAACGGCCGCCCGCGGTAGGGACGAAGGCGCCGAAGATCGACCTTGCCGACAGTACGGGACGCATGGTGAGCCTGGGTTCCTATACCGGTCGGCCCCTCATCGTGTATTTCTGGGCCGACTGGTGCCCGCCGTGCAAGACTCAGCTCGTCCTCCTGGAAGAACTCTCCCGGGAAGTCGGTGACGACGCCCTGGGTATCGTGGCCATCGCCCTGGACGATGTGCCTGCCGGCCTTGCCCTGGACAAGGGGATCACGTTTCCTCTCGTGCGGATCAATCCCCGGGTCCGGGAGGCGTGGGGCGATATCAACCACGTGCCGGCCACGTATGTTATCGACCCGAGCGGGTTCATTGTATCCAAGACCGGGCAGTATCCCACAAAGGAGGAACTCCGCCGACTCGTTCTGGAAATGACGCCCGCCGGGGTGTGACGAAGTGAGACGTGAGAAGTAAGACGTAACCTTACAGTTGCAGTGCGCCGTGCAAAGGCACGGTCTTTCAGTGGGTGCAATTC
>CAYYSS010000142.1:0-7036 GCA_964474325.1 uncultured Nitrospirota bacterium | reverse complement strand
TGTCACCTTTTATTACGGATTCGACCTGGAAACGCTCTTTGTGCGGATTGAACCGGTCGTTCCCGGACGCGTGACAGACAAGGACCACGATGTCGTCGTAAACGTTATTTCCCCGGCCCAGAGGCGAATCACGGTAACCGTCGGGAAAGATTCGGCATCGGCCAAGGTCACCAAACCCGCGGACGGGGGTTGGACGGTTGTACCGTCCGATATCCGATGCGCCGCGGCGACAATCCTTGAACTGGCGGTCCCCTTTGACGACCTGGGAGTGCGTCCCGGAGAGTCGATGAACATCTTTGTCTCGGTTTACGAAGGCGATAACCTGATAGGCCGCGCCCCGGGGCGCGGCGCCCTCTCAATCACCGCCCCCACCTGCGACTTCGAAGCCACTATGTGGCAGTAAGCCGGCCGCCGGCCCCGGATTTTATGCAATTGCAAAATCACGTCACCCTCTACCCCGTTTTTTTCCGCAGCGGCAACCTGATGCGAAAGGTACTGCCCCCTTCGGGGTTGGGGAGCGTCTCGACGGTCCCGGAGTGGGCTTCGACAACTTCTTTCACGATCGCCAGGCCGAGCCCAAGCCCCAGACCGTGTCCCTCGCCCCCATCCGCCGCCCGGCTTGCCGCTCCCCGGTAAAACCTGTCGAAGACGTAAGGGCGTTCTTTTTCGGATATTCCCGAACCGGTGTCGGCAACTTCGACGATTGCGTGGTCGGTCTCGGTTCGAACCCGGACCGTAACGCCTCCCTGTTCCGTGTGGCGAAGCGCGTTCTGCAGGAGATTATCGAGTACCTGCCGGATCCTCCGACCGTCCATGTCCACTTCGACCGGATCTCCTTCAAGGCGCAGATCGAGCCCCTTGTCCTGAAACGCCTTCTGAAACCCTCGCACACTCTCTTCGGCCAGCGTATCGAGCCGTTCAAGTTTCTTTTCGAGAAAAAAACGCCCGGCTTCCGCGCGGGCCATCTCCTCGATCCCGGCCACAAGCCCCTCGAGGCGCCGTACCTCGCCGAGGAGGCCGCGGAGGCCCGCCGGGTCGGGCTCCAAAACACCGTCCTCCATCCCCTCAAGCGTTCCCCTGAGGATCGTCAGCGGCGTCCGCAGTTCATGGGCTACCTCCGTAACGAGACATTTTCTCCGTTCCTCCTGTCGGCCCAGGGTCTCTATCATCTCGTTAAACGCAAGGCGCAATTTCTCCAGATCTCCCCCTCCTCCTGACGGGATAATCACCGAAAGGTCCCCCGTACGAACCCGTTCCGCCGCCTTCACGAAACGATGGAGGGGGCGCTGAAGGGCAAAAAAAAGGACGAAGCCGAACAGGACCGTCCCGGCCCCGGCGATACCGAGGGAGATCCAGAGAAACGTGATGTTTCTGCTGCGAAACCGCGCCTCCCGCGAACGCCGGCCGAATGGATCTCCGTTGGGACGTATCGACAGGGTACCGATGCGGTCGCCGCGGAGAAAAAGGGGCATGGTCGTGAAAGCGCCACGGCCGGAAACGGGGAGCGCCCCCATACCGATCAGCCGCCGTTCGAGCCAGACGTCGACCTCCTCAGCCCAGGCAGCGCTGGATATGACTTCGTTGTCGCTTACATCCCGGACGATTATTTCGTAGCCCCGCATAAGCGCCCAGAGAACCGCCGACTGAAGGGCGGGCCTGTTCCACTCCCCCTCTCCGTAACTGCCTTCCACCGCCGCCGTGACCGCAAAAGCGTCGTCTTCCAGACCGCCGCGGACCAGGTCCTCGAAGTCCAGGCCGACGAGCCGGCCGAAGAGGATATTCGAAACAAGAGCGGCGGTGGCTACCAGGACAAACGCGGCAAATATCCGGACCCGCACGGGGTGTCAGTCTTCCGGATCCGCGGTGAATTTATAGCCCATACCGTAGACGGTGCGGATAAAGCGGGGTTCCCGCGGGTTGACTTCGATTTTGCGGCGCAGGTTCTTGATGTGGGCATCGACGGTGCGGTCGTAACCGTCGAACTGGTAGCCCTGAACCGCATCGATGATCTGGGCCCGGGAGAGGACGATCCCCTCGTTCCGTACGAAAAACAGCAGGGCCTTGAATTCCGTGGGTGTTATGGTCACGGAGCGACCGCGGACCTTCACCTCATGCCGAAGCTCGTCTATCTCAAGTTCACCGTCTCCGAAGGAGAACCGCTTTTCTTCGGAACGGGAAACACCGGACCGCTTGAGAATCGCTTTCACCCGAAGGACGAGTTCCCGGGGGCTGAAGGGTTTGACGACGTAATCGTCCGCCCCGAGTCCGAGCCCCCGTATGCGTTCCTCTTCGGAACTCTTTGCGGTAAGCATCAACACGGGCACGTCGGACTCCTGGCGTATGCGCCGACAGACATCTTCGCCGTCCATACCGGGAAGCATGAGGTCCAAGATAAAGAGGTCCGGTTCCCGTTTCAGCAGAGCAAGCCCCGCGGGACCATCCTCAGCGGCCAGGACGGTGTAGCCCTCCGCCTCAAGATACGCCCGTATAAGATCCCGGATGCGGTCTTCGTCTTCTACAACCGCTATTATGCCGCCTCGTCGTTCTTCCATAACGAACTCGATCTATTCCTCTTTTTTCCGGCCCAAAAGACCCTCACCTGCGGGATTTCACCATAGTTTTCACCGTATATTAACAAAACCCGTGCCGGAGAGAGGCACTGAACACGGAGCGGTCGCCGTACTACCTCGTCGCGCCGTGATATTGCCTGTTATCCGGCCAACGTGATAAAGTGAGGTCCTATGGCCCTCAGGGACAACGTTCGCCGGGTCAGGGAGCGCATCGTGCGGGCCTGCACGGACGCCGGACGCAGTCCCGAGGAGGTTACGCTTGTTGCAGTCACCAAGACGTGGCCGGTGGATCTGGTCATCCAGGCGATTTCCGCCGGACTCGCCGATTTTGGTGAAAACCGCCTCCAAGAAGCGGTGGACAAGATCGGGACGGAAACCTGGCCTCGGGAGATAACGTGGCATTTTATCGGCCACCTGCAACGGAACAAGGCGAAAAAGGCCGTCGATCTCTTCGACCTGATCGAGACCGTGGACAGCTTGAAGCTGGCCGCCGATCTCGACCGCCACGCCGAGAACGCGGGACGGGTACTTCCCGTACTCCTGCAGGTCAACGTGGGGGATGACCCGCGTAAGTGGGGCGTGCGGCCGGAGGAGGCCGCCGGTATTGCGGAGAGCATACGGGCCTTGCCCCATGTGGATCTCAGGGGACTCATGACCGTCCCCCCGTATACGGAGGATCCCGCCGGGGCGCGGCCCTACTTCGCAGAACTCCGGCGCCTGCGCGACGGGCTTGAAGGCGTGGCGGGCCCTTTACCCGAGCTGTCCATGGGCATGTCCCACGATTTTGAGGAGGCGATTCGGGAAGGGGCGACGATCGTGCGTGTGGGAAGCGCTCTGTTCGGTACACGCGTGAAAGGACCGGAAGAAAAATGAAGCATACAGCAATCATAGGGTGCGGCAATATGGGCGAGGCCATCCTGAAGGGACTTATCGCAGGCGGCGCGGCGGCCGGATCGATCAGTGTTTCCGAGCCTGCGGCCGCCCGCCGGAGACAGCTCAAAACCCGTTACGGTGTCGCCGTCTCGGCCGGTAACGTCTCGGCGGCCAAAGGGGCGCATACCATAATAATCGCGGTAAAACCCAACGTCGTCCCTCAGGTTCTTACGGACCTGAAGCCCCTGGTGACCAAAGACAACCCTCTGCTCATATCAATTGCCGCCGGTGTCTCCACGGCGAAGATCCTCGAAAGCGCCGGCGAAAAGGCCCGGGTCGTCCGGGTAATGCCCAATACCCCCGCCCTGGTCGGCGAAGGGATGACCGTCCTCTGCTCCGGCGGGACCGCCACGGGCAAGGACATCAAACAGGCGGAAGAGTTATTCGGTTCCGTGGGGCAGGTCCTTGTTATGGAGGAACGGCTCATGGACGCCGTAACCGGTCTTTCCGGCTCCGGTCCTGCGTACGTCTTTCTCATGATCGAGGCCCTTGCCGACGGGGGAGTAAAAAACGGCATACCCCGGGACCAGGCCCTGACCCTCGCCCGCCAGACCGTCCTGGGCGCCGCCCGGCTGGCCGTCGCAACCGGGGAACACCCCGGCGTACTGAAGGATCGGGTTACGTCCCCCGGCGGGACGACCATCGCCGGAATCACGGCCCTTGAACGGGGCCGGTTCCGGGCATCGCTCATCGACGCGGTGACATCCGCCGCGGAACGTTCCGAAGAACTGGGAGGACGCCGCTAGATGTTCGTACTCCAGAATCTCTTTCTCGCCCTGGCGACCATCATCGACATGGTCCTCAATCTTTATATGTGGGCCTTCATCATAGCCGCGCTTATCAGCTGGGTGAACCCGGATCCCTATAACCCCGTCGTGCGTTTTCTCCGGGCGATCACGGAACCCGTCCTCATTCCCATCCGAAGGAAACTGGGCATCTGGGGCGGCATCGACTTTTCGCCGATGATCGCGATTCTCGCCATTATCTTTCTCCGGTCGTTTCTTATTCCGACCCTGCGACAGATGGCGTACACGCTCTGAGCGGAAACAGAAGGAGGTTTTGGGATGCGTATTACACCCCTCGATATTCAGCAAAAGCAATTCCCCGTCAAGATGCGGGGGTACGACATGGAAGAGGTTGCCTCGTTTCTGGAGATACTGCGGGAAGAGATGGAGGAACTCCTCCGGGAAAACGCGGATTTAAAGGAATGCTGCGCCCGGGGGAATGCTCAGATCGAAGAATACCGAAGCCTGGAGAAACTCCTCCAGGACTCCCTGCTCACCACGCAGCAGATGGTGGAGGACTATAAAGCAAACGCGAAGAAGCAGGCCGATCTCATAATCCAGGAAGCGGAACTCAAGGCGGAGGAGATCCTGGGCGACGCCCAGCAGAAGGCCATAAAGATCCATGAAGACATAACGGACTTGAAGGGTATCCGGCGTCATTTCAAGGAAGAAGTGCGCCGTCTTATCGAGAGCCACCTTCGCATGATCGAGTTCGATATGGAACGGGAGGGGGAAGCCGATCCGCCGGCAGTGGAAGCTCACTCGGACCCCGGACCCGAAGAAATACACGAGGAACCGGTTGAAGAATGAACCACCCGTCTCCGGTGGCGGAAACGCCGTGAACAATGCGGGTTAAGGCCGTAAAGGGGGTCCAGGATCTCCTCCCCCCCGAGACCGATATATGGCGTTTTCTCGAAGACCACGCCCGGGCAACGTTCGAACTCTTCGGTTTCCGGGAGGTCCGCACCCCCCTCATCGAGCGGACCGAGGTCTTCTCCCGGGGCATCGGGGAGACCACGGATATCGTCGAGAAGGAAATGTACACGTTTCCCGACAAGGCGGGGCGCAGTATTACCCTCCGCCCCGAGGGAACCGCGTCCGTGGTACGGGCGTACGTGGAGCATCATCTCGACCAGAAAAACCCCGTCACCAAGCTCTACTACACCGGCCCCATGTTCCGGTACGAACGGCCCCAGGCCGGGCGCTACCGCCAGTTTCACCAGATCGGCGTGGAGGCCTTCGGGAGCGACGATCCCCGGATTGATGCCGAGATTATTCAGATGCTCGGCAACTTTCTCGAATCCGTTGGGCTCAAGGACGTGGAGATCCAGATAAATTCCATCGGATGCGCCGACTGCAGACCCGAATACCGTGAAGCGGTTCATGACTTTCTCGCACCGAAGATAGAAGGGTTCTGCGCCGACTGCAGGCGCAGGCTGGAGACCAACCCCCTGCGTATTCTCGACTGCAAGGTCCCCTCCTGCATCGAAAAGCGCCGGGGTGTTCCGTCGATCCTCCAGCACCTGGACGACGATTGCCGCGAGCACTTTGACCGCCTGCTGGACTTTCTCAAGGCCCTTAACGTCTCCCACACGGTTAATCCGAATCTCGTGCGCGGGCTCGACTACTACACACGCACGACCTTCGAAGCCGTGGCACGGGGTCTCGGCGCCCAGAACGCCGTGGCCGCCGGCGGCCGCTATGACGACCTGGTAAAGACGTTCGGGGGACCGCCGACCCCCGCAATCGGCTTTGCAATGGGTATCGAACGTCTGGCCTTACTCTGCGGGGACGCCGTACCCCGTACACCCGGCCCCCAGGCGGCGGTTGTCGCCCTCGGCGCCGCGGCGGAAAAGGAGGGCCTTTTACTCGCCTCCGCCTTTCGTTCTTCCGGGGCGCGAGCGGAACTCACCTACGGCGGTTCGCTGAAGAGCCAGATGCGGCGGGCGGACAAGACCGGGGCCCGGTTCGTGGTGATTATCGGCGACGACGAACTCGCCCGGGGGGCGGGGCAGGTCAAGGACCTTGATTCCGGTGAGCAGACCGACGTGCCGTTTGCCGAAATCCCCGCGTTCGTCCGAGCGGCCCTGAACACCCCTGCTCCTTCCTGATTTTCCGAGAAAAACCCAATGAGCATCGCCGACGATTACGAACGTCTGAAACGACTCGACCGGCGCCATGTGTGGCATCCGTTCACACAGATGGCCGAATGGGAGGCGGATGACAACCCCCTCTTTCTCGTTGAAGGCGACGGGGTTTTTGTCCGGGACCTGCGTGGCCGCTGGTATATCGACGGAATTTCCTCCATGTGGTGCAATATCCACGGGCACCGGAATCCTTCCCTGGATGCGGCGCTCAAGGCCCAGATCGACCGGGTAGCCCACACGACACTTCTCGGTTTCGCCAATCCCCCGTCCACCGAACTGGCCGTCAGGCTCGCGGGGCTCCTGCCCGGGCGCCTGAACCGGGTATTCTATTCAGATAACGGCTCGACCGCCGTTGAGGTAGCCCTCAAGATGGCCTACCAGTACTGGCGCCATCGGGGAGAGCCCGACCGCACCCTTTTTCTCGCTCTCAACGAGGCCTACCACGGCGATACCCTGGGTGCCGTTTCCGTAGGCGGCGTCGATCTTTTTCACGGCGCCTTCGGACCCCTGCTCTTCGATACCCTGAAGGCCCCGGCGCCCTATTGCTACCGCTGTCCACTTGAAAAGACGCCGGAGGATTGCGGAACGGCGTGTTTGAGGT
>CAYYSS010000141.1:0-7045 GCA_964474325.1 uncultured Nitrospirota bacterium | reverse complement strand
TTACTTCTGACTTCTCCCCTCTCCCGTTTTCCTTGTTTCTTCTCCCTTTTCCCTTCTCCCTTCCGACTTCCGATCCCCCGGCGTTCTCGTGGGAGGTTGTAGCAAAACATTCAATCCGGTGTCTGTTTTCCTGACCCGGGTAGCCTCCGGTTGTCCGCGCCCTTTGAAATAACGAAGTTTTTTCTCTGGCACGGCGGTTGCTGTATAGAGCGTTGACGCCCTCGTGCCGAGGGCCGCAGGAAGGTAACTTTACGTGGAGGTAACTGGATTATGAAACTTGGGTCGAGAAGGGTATATGCGAAGCTGGTCGGAATAGTTTTCGGGGCCGTATTTGCGTTCGCAGGCAGTCAGGCGACTGCGATGATGGGAGGAACCGTGATGGGTGACACCGGTGGGTCGGCTGTTTCCGTGACGGGTGATGCCGGTGGACCGGTTGTTTCCATGATGGGTGATGCCGGAGGAACGGCTGTTTCCATGATGGGTGACGATAACGTGATGGGCTGGACACAGGGCTACGGGGCGTTTAGCGTAGACACGTCCGCCGACCTGTTCGTAAATCGCATGAACTTTGAAACAGCTACGGGCCACATGATGGCCTGGGTGGATGACGACGGCGACGGAATCGTTGACTATGTCCAGGATACCCCCTGGTTTACGGGACTCGGCATCGGGCCGTTCACGGACACAAACGGCGACGGAATCCATGACGGTTTTGAAACCTATGATTTTTATATGGCCGTAGGGATGATGAACTTCGTGGACGTGGACGGCGACGGACTGAGCGACAACTACCACATGAACCCGTTTCCCGGAGAATTTACACTGCTGGGCGTCGGGCCTTGAAAAACGGCCTGTAATCCCGATCCGCTTCTTCCCCCCGCTCGCCCGTCTCCCCGCCCCACGGGAGGCGGGCGTTTTTCGGGTGCTCTCAGGCGAAGTCCGACCCGGTTCTTATCCTGATCGCCCGTTTAACCGGCCAGCTCATGATAAGCCCGTCTCCGGGAATACCCTGGCTTGTTTCTGCGAGAATGGCGTCGGTAATGCGTTCCTCTTCGTTGTCGTGCGCAAGAACCTCAAGTCGTGCATGGAACGCATAGGTCCGGTAGAGGTCGAGTTCCTCGCCCAGGCCCCGAACGTCGGTGATCGTTATGCCGCGTACGCCGATTTTGTCAAGAGCGGACACGGTCCGTTCGAGTGCGGTCCGCCGTATTATGGCCGTGATATAGATCATGATTCTCACCTCCCGCCTGTTTTTTCAGAGAACCCTCGATAAAAAAGGTTCAAAAGTGATGCCAGCCGATAAACGGCGGAAATCGGGGTCAAGGCGCTCGGGAAATTTCGCCACACGGCGTGATTATTGGTTGAAACGGCGGGCGGGCGCCGGCAGGATCGGCGTTTCGCAATGTTACGAAGCTTTGCAAAGCGCTGTAGGAAATGCTACAGGTTTTTGTCGCATATCATCCAATTCCCGTTGAACGACCGGGCTAACTGCCCGAATTAAAAAACATTGTTTTCCGGCACCGCCTGTGCTACTTTCTGGACATTGAGGCGGCGACCCGGCGTGGGATGCCCGAGGGCGCCGGATAGTAAGGAGGCCTGGCGATGCGAGACGTTTTTAAAGGTTTTTTTGTTCTTTGCATGGTCTTATTGTGGACGGTAACGGTTGCAGAGAGCGGGGAAGAAGTCGAGCCGGACGTACTTCAAGCGCTGATCGACGAAGCGCTTGCCAATAACCCCGAAATAAAGTCTTTCGAAGCCCAGGTAAGCGCCGCCGCAGAACGCCCGCCCCGGGCACGATCCCTTGAAAATCCCCGGTTAAAACTCGGGCTCATGAGTGTTCCCGTGGATACGTGGCGCTTCGATGAATGGAATATGACCCAGAAGACCGTGTCGATTATGCAGAAATTTCCGTTTCCGGGCAAACTCGCGCTTCGCGAAGAGACAGCGAAGCAGGAACTGGCCGTAACGAAGGAGCGACTTGCCGAAAAACGAAACGCGGTCCGCATGAACGTAAAGACCCGTTATTTCAGGCTTCTTTTCCTCCGGACGGCACTCGACGTGACGGACGAAAACCTTACGCTTCTCAGGGAGTTCGTCAAGATTGCGGAGACGAAATACTCGGTCGGCAAAGGGATTCAACAGGATGTACTCAAGGCCCAGGTGGAACTTTCCCGCATGCTTGACCGCAGACTCGTATTTGAGAAGGAGCAACGGACCGCAATCGCGGCCCTGAACACCCTGCTGGATCGACCAGCGTCCGCGCCCCTGGAAATCTCTGGTGATGTTCCTGAGACCCGGAATATCCTGCCCGAGACGGACCTTATCGCGCGGGCCGAACAGTCGCGTCCCCTCCTGAACGCGGCCCGGCATATGATCGCACGAAACGAAACCCAACACCGGCTTGCGGAGAAAGACTATTTCCCGGATCCGGATATAGGAATTACCTATGCCCAGCGCGACGACGGGCCGACCCGGGAGCGGGCCGATTTCGTCTCGGCATCCGTGACGTTTAAGTTGCCGGTGTTTTTCAGGAACCGGGAGGCGCGGGTCGTGGGGGAGGCCAAGGCCCGCGTTCTCGACGCCGAACGGCGCTACGACGCGGCCCGCAACGAGGTCGGGTACCGTATCAGCGAACTCCTGTCGGAGATCACGCGCTATAACGAAGAGATCGACCTTTTCCGGACGGGCCTTATACCCCAGAGCAGGGCTTCCCTGGATTCGGCCCTTTCGGGATACGAGGTCAATAAGGTGGATTTTCTCACCCTGGTGACGAATCAATTGACCCTCTATAACTTGGAACTGGAATTTTATCGAGCTGTCTCGGAACGGGAAGTGCGGATTGCTCAACTCGAATTTGCGGTTGGTGCGGGCGTGACGGCGGGAGGTAAGTGATATGTCCCGAATGACATTACGTGTTCTTCTTGGCGTGGGTGTAGTTGTGGTCGCCGCGATTATATTTCTGGGCGGCGGGAAGAGCGGGCACGAGGAATCGACGCCGGATACACAGAAACCGGCCGAGGCCGGGAAAAAAGTGAAGTACTGGCAGGCGCCGATGGATCCCACGTTTATCAGCGACAAGCCCGGGAAATCGCCCATGGGTATGGATTTGATCCCCGTGTACGAGGACGAAGATGCGGGTAAAGGCAGCCCGGCCGAGCGCAAGGTGAAGTACTGGCAGGCGCCGATGGATCCCACGTTTATCAGCGACAAGCCCGGGAAATCGCCCATGGGTATGGACCTTATCCCCGTGTACGAGGACGAATCGGACGAGAGTGCCGGTGCAATCCGTATCGACCCGGTTATGGTCCAGAACATCGGCGTGCGCACGGAGAAGGCGCGGCACGGATCCCTCAGCAATGCGATCCGGATGGTTGGTAATGTGACCTACGACGAGGATCGGGTAGACCATATCCACACGAGGATCTCCGGCTGGGTGGAAAAGCTGTACGTCGGTACGCTCGGTGAAGAGGTGAAGAAAGGCCAGGAGCTCCTTTCCATTTATTCGCCGGAACTCGTGGCCTCTCAGGAGGAATACCTCCAGGCCCTTCGGTACCGCGAAAAGACAGCGGGTTCCCGTTTCGAAGATGTCACTCGCGGGGCGACCTCCCTGATCAAGGCCGCCGAACGGCGCCTTCTGCTCATGAATATCGACGAGGATCAGATCCGGGCGCTCCGGGAACGGGGCGAGGTCCAGGAGATCATGACGCTCAGGTCACCGAAAAGCGGTATCGTCATCGAAAAAACGATATTCGAGGGCAAGCAGGTAACGCCCGCCATGGACCTGTTCACGATTGCTGATCTTTCGCGGGTGTGGGTGATCGCTTCCGCCTACGAGTATGAACTCCCCTTTCTCCGGGTCGGGCAGGAGGCGGAGATGACTCTCCCCTACGAACCCGGCAAGACATATAAGGGGCGGATCACGTTTATCTACCCCTACCTTAAGAGTAAAACCAGGACCGTCCAGGTGCGTATGGAGTTCGAAAATCCCGATTTGCGTTTGAAGCCGGATATGTATGCCGATGTAACCGTCTATGCCGGAGGACGCCCTCACGCCGTCCTCATATCGTCGGAAGCCGTGATCCGCACGGGGATCCGAAATATCGTCATACTGGCTCTCGGGGACGGGAAATTCCTGCCCACGGAGGTTACGCTGGGATTGGAAAGCCAGGGGACGGTCGAAATCCTTTCGGGGCTCAGGGGGGATGAGACGGTGGTTACCTCGGGGCAATTTCTCATCGACTCCGAGAGCAATCTCCGGGAGAGTATCAACAAGATGCTGGAGGCGAAGAAAAAGGCGTCGAGCAGCCCCGAGAAAGACACCTCCGGGATGGAGGCGGAACACGAGATGTCCGGGGCGAACAAGGAACAGTCGGAGAAATCCCGCGACGCCGAAGACAGCCCCCGGTCGCATCCGTGACCACAGCGAGGTCCAGCCATGCTTGAACGCATCATAGAATACTCGGTCGAAAACAGGTTTCTTGTTATCCTCGCCATGGTGTTTGTATTGCTCTGGGGCGGCTACTCCCTGGTGCAGACCCCTCTGGACGCGATACCGGATCTCTCCGATGTACAGGTGATCGTGTTTACCGAGTACCCGGGGCAAGCGCCCCAAGTTGTGGAGGATCAGGTTACCTATCCCCTCACTACGGCGATGCTTTCCGTGCCCGGGGCCAGCGTGGTTCGCGGTTATTCCTTTTTCGGCCTCTCGTTCGTCTATATCATTTTTGAAGACGGCACGGATCTTTACTGGGCCAGGAGCCGGGTACTCGAAAGCCTTAATTACGTCTCCGGCCGGTTGCCGAAAAACGTTACGCCGGCCCTCGGTCCCGACGCCACCGGTGTCGGTTGGGTTTACGAATACGCGCTTGTGGACCGGACGGGCACGCACGATCTTTCCCAGCTTCGGACGCTCCAGGATTGGTTTCTCCGTTACGAGTTGACGGCCGTTGAGGGTGTTTCCGAGGTAGCGTCTGTTGGGGGGTTCGTCAAACAGTACCAGGTGGATGTCGACCCGAACAAACTCATTGCGTACAACATCCCCCTGTCCCACGTGAAGATGGCGATCCGGAACTCGAATAAAGACGTGGGCGGCCGTCTCGTCGAAATGTCCGAGATCGAATACATGGTCCGCGGGCTCGGGTATATCAAGGGGGTTGAGGATATCAAAAATATCCCCCTCCGCGTGGACGATACGGGGACCCCGATTCTCATCCGCGACGTGGCGGACGTTCACATTGGCCCTGAACTCCGGCGGGGGCTCGTGGAGTTGAACGGCGAAGGCGAGGTCGCAGGGGGCGTGGTGATCATGAGGTTCGGCGAGAACGCCTATGCGACCATTCAGCGGGTAAAGGAGAAACTCGAGGCCCTGAAATCCGGGCTTCCCGAAGGCGTGGAGTTGGTAACGGTTTACGACCGCTCGGGCCTGATCGAACGTGCGGTGGGGACGCTTAAAGAAAAACTGATTGAGGAATCCATCGTGGTAGCCCTCGTGTGTATCCTCTTTCTTCTCCATTTCCGGTCTGCATTCGTCGCGATCTTCACCCTGCCGCTGGGTATCCTCATGGCGTTTGTCGTGATGAATTATCAGGGCCTGAACGCCAATATCATGTCCCTCGGCGGAATCGCCATTGCAATCGGAGCCATGATCGACGCGGCGATCGTGATGATCGAAAATGCGCATAAACAGCTCGAAAAGAAACAGGACGATACGGAGCATTGGGCGGTTATCACCACGGCGGCGAAGCAGGTGGGCCCGGCCCTCTTTTTCTCCCTGCTCATCATTACGTTTTCGTTCCTTCCGATCTTTACGCTCCAGGCTCAGGAGGGCCGTCTCTTCCGGCCCCTGGCCTTTACCAAGACGTACTCCATGGCCGCTGCGGCCCTCCTTTCGATAACCATCGTTCCGGTTATGATGGGATACTTCATAAGGACCACCCTGCTTCCTGAGTCCTGGAGCAGGAGGAAACAGAGGGTCGTTTCCGTATGCGCGGCGCTTGGTGTATCCCTCGTGGTTTGGGGAGGGGCGGCGCTGTTTCCCTATAGTGCACTGGGGGCGTTCGG
The DNA here is from genome assembly GCA_964474325.1 of uncultured Nitrospirota bacterium. Lineage (GTDB taxonomy): Bacteria > Nitrospirota > Thermodesulfovibrionia > SZUA-242 > CAYYSS01 > CAYYSS01. The sequence goes on along the minus strand of CAYYSS010000141.1, from coordinate 985 downwards.
CGGAATGCTTGCGGTTTTTCTCGGCGTTCTCGCCCTCCTGCTTCTCTGGCCCCAGGAGGTTAAACCGGAAGCGCGCAACCCGATCAACCGCTTTTTGATCTGGGCGTATCGGCCGGTCATTGTCTGGGCCCTGCGGCATAAGTTCATCACGATCTCGGCGGCCCTCGTTGTCGCCATGACGCTTGTGCCGTTTCGGTCGCTCGTTGTCGAAAAGCTTCCCGAGGGTCCGATACGATCCGCGGCGGAGAAGCTGGAGTTTCTCTTCCCGTTCGAACGAATCGGCGGAGAATTCATGCCGCCGCTCTACGAGGGGGACCTGCTCTATATGCCGACGACCCTTCCCGGGATTTCCATAACGAAGGCCCGGGAACTGCTCCAGCAGACGGATAAGATCATTAAGCGGTTTCCCGAGGTACATCACGTGTTCGGCAAGATCGGGCGCGCGGGAACGGCCACGGACCCGGCCCCGCTTTCCATGCTGGAAACGACCATCATGCTCAAGCCGGAAGAGGAATGGCGCACCGTGCCGGTGAAACGCTTTTTCTCGGAATGGCCGGGGTTCCTCAGGAAGCCCCTGGCCCGTGTGTTTCCCGAGGAACGGACGATCACGCCGAAAGAACTGGTTGATGAACTCAATAAGGCCATACAGTTCCCGGGGGTGACGAACGCGTGGACTATGCCCATCAAAACCCGCATCGACATGCTTGCCACGGGTATCAAAACACCGGTAGGAATCAAGATCATGGGCGAAGATCTGACGGTTCTCTCGAAACTCGGCGAACGTATCGAAGGAGTTATACAGCAGGTGCCGGGAACGCTCTCGGTTTATTCGGAACGGGTAGTGGGCGGCTATTTTCTTGACTTTGAAATCGATCGCAAGGAGGCCGCCCGGTATGGGCTTACCGTCGGCGATGTGCAGGATGTTATCCAGTCGGCCGTGGGCGGGATGAACGTGAGCGAAACGGTCGAGGGACTTGAGCGCTAT
>CAYYSS010000140.1:0-7051 GCA_964474325.1 uncultured Nitrospirota bacterium | reverse complement strand
CGTGTTGCGGATTTTTTTGAGGCCGCCGGCCCCGTATTTTATGCAACTGCAAGGTCAACGCTCCCCGTCTCGGGCGCCTGAAAAAGTTTCTTTTTGCAACACCAGGAAAGCTACGTAACGTAACGTTTCCTATTGTCGGAAACCCCCTGCAAGAACAACCGTTCCCCATTAACATCCCAAATAGACCCATTAACCGCACGCACGGACCGCGTCGATCCGCCGTCACTTCCGGAGTCATACATACACAGGCATGGTATGTGCAGTCAAGCCGGCATCAACGGATCGGGGGGGCAGGACCTGATTGGTTCGCCAAACAGAGAGAGAAACGGCGGGCCGGAGACCACTCCCCTTAAAAGGGGCCGTCCGGGAGGGAACCACGGAAATACTCACGGAAATACTACGGAACATTAGAAGGGCGTATGGGTTCACGTGCGCCTCGACGGGGGCGTATTTGAGATAAAAGGCACCGAAACAACTCTTTAACGGGCAAGGAGGGTTATGTGAGACACAGAGAACTCAGCATCAGCGACGAGCCCGGGGGGGTGTCCCGACGGAACTTCCTCAAATTCTGTACTGCGGTGGCCGTGGGCTTCGGTCTTCCCGCGAGCATGGGAGAAAGAATAGCCGAAGCGGCCACCCAGGCAAAACGGCCGCCGGTCCTGTGGCTTTCGGCCCAGGAGTGTACCGGATGCGGTGAGACCCTGCTCAGGGCGACCCACCCCACCTTCGAGACCTTGATACTGGACCTGATTTCCCTCGAGTATTACGAAACCCTGAACGCGGGAGCGGGGCATCAGGCAGAAGAATTCCGGATTAATTCCATGAAAGAAAACGAGGGGAAGTACATCCTCGTGGTGGACGGGGCCATTCCCACGAAAGACGGAGGCATTTACTGCAAGATCGCGGGACATACGGCGCTTGACCTCTTGAAGGACATGGGTTCGAAGGCCGCGGCCTGTATCGCCATCGGGTCGTGCTCCTCCTGGGGCGGCATACCATCGGCGGACCCGAACCCCACGGGGGCCAAACCGGTCCACGCGATCTTTGCCGACAGCGGGATCAAGACTCCCGTGGTAAACATCCCGGGCTGTCCCCCGAACCCCTACAACTTCCTCTCCACGGTTCTGCACTTCCTTACCTTCAAAAAACTCCCGGCGCTTGACGACAAAGGGCGGCCCAAGTTCGCTTACGGCCGGCTCATCCATGAAAACTGCGAGCGCCGCCCACACTTCGACGCCGGTCGGTTTGCCGAGCAGTTCGGTGATGACGGGCATCGGAAGGGCTATTGTCTCTACAAACTCGGATGCAAGGGGCCCGAGACGTTCAACAACTGCCCGTCCCAGCTTTTCGGCGATGTGGGCTCCGGGTCCTGGCCCGTGGGTACCGGGCACCCCTGCTTCGGCTGTTCCGAAGACGGCGTGGGCTTCACCGCCCCGCTTCACTCCCCGGCCCGCCCGGCCTACATCACGCCGCCGTCCCTTTTCGACAGCATCTTTCCCGAACGGGCCAAGGGCCCCACCAGGATCGGAAGTTTTGCCGCCGGCGTTGGCGGTGCGGCGGTTGGTATTGCGGGGACGGTGCTGCTGAAGAACCTCGTAAAGAAATCAGACGACGAGGAAGGAGAGGAGAACTAGGCCATGGACGTGAACAGAAGAGGCTTTCTGAAGTTCGCGGCCGGCACCGGCGTGGCCCTTGTCTCGACCCCGCTGGCTGGCCATGCCGGCATGCCCAAGGAACTCCCTCCGGAAGCCGTGGGAATTCTCTACGACGCCACGCTGTGTATCGGGTGCAAGTCGTGCATGGTTAACTGCAAAACCTACAACAGCATGGAAGGCGGGGCGCTTTATACGAAAGATGCCGAGGCACCCCCCTACGAGTTCAGAACGGCGGAGCGCATCTACGATGCGCCGGAAAACCTTTCGGCGAAGACACTCAACGTGATCAAGGTGCACGTCAACGGCACCGGGGCGGTGAAAGACCGGGCGGAGGACGGCTACTCCCTGGTTAAACAGCACTGCCTCCACTGTATTTCGCCGGCGTGCGTGGCTGCCTGCCCGGTGGCCGCGCTCAAAAAGGATCCCGTGAACGGAGTGGTCTATTACGATAAGGACCGCTGCATGGGCTGCCGCTACTGTCAGCTGGCCTGCCCCTTCGGCATCCCGAAGTTCGAGTGGGAGGAGACGAAACCCGAGATCCGGAAATGTCAGCTCTGCCGCCACCGGATCGAGAAAGGAGAGTATCCGGCATGCTGCGAGTTCTGCCCGACCGGCGCCTCGATCTTCGGCAGGGTAACCGACCTGAGGAAAGAGGCGAAACGGCGACTCACCCTGCCCGAAGGCAGCCGTTACAAATACCCCGTCCAGAAGGTTGATTCGTCGTTTACCATGGATAAGAAGGTTGCCGCGTACGTGGACCACGTCTACGGCCTGAACGAGGCCGGCGGAACCCAGTACCTGCTCCTTGCGGGGGTACCCCTGAATCTTCTCGGGTTCAACCCCGGGATCCCCAACGCCGCGCTCCCGGACCTTTCGTGGAAATATATCGCGAAGATTCCGGCAGTGGCCGGACTGGTAATCGCCGCGGGTGCGGGGTCGTGGGCCATTACCCGCAGGAATAACGGCAGCGGAAAGGGGGAATGACAATGCCGGGAAAACACGAAATCAAAATGATGACCCCCGCAACTGTCGTCGTGATCCTCATGATGATCGTCGGCGGCGCCGTCGCGCTCTACCGTCTGACGGCCGGTCTCGGCGCGGTAACCAACCTGAACGATCTCTGGCCCTGGGGCATGTGGATCAGCATCGACGTCCTTGCCGGCGTGGCAATGGCTGCCGGCGGGTTCATGATCGCCGCATCGGTCTACGTATTCAACATGAAGAAGTACAAGGTGATCGTGCGACCGGCGGTTCTCACCGCGTTCATCGGTTATCTGTTGGCGGTAATTGCCATCTTCCTGGATATCGGGCGCCCCTTCAGGCTCTACCACCCGGCGATCATGTGGCAGATCAACTCGATCATGTTCATCGTGGCGCTTCATGTGATCGCCTACACCACCGTCCTTGCCATGGAGTTCAGCCCCATGCTGTTTGAGAAGTTCCGGATGCAGGGGGCCTACAATTTCATGCAGAAGATCATGGTGCCCACGGTCATCTTCGGCGTGCTGCTTTCGATCCTGCACCAGTCGTCTCTCGGGGCCGTATTCCTCCTGGTGCCCGGGAAGATGCACCCCCTCTGGTACAGTTCAACCCTGCCCCTCACTTTCCTGATCTCCGCGCTCATGATGGGATTGAGCATGGTTAGTTTTGAGAGCATCATCAGTTCGAGAGCCTTCAAGCACAAGGTTCCCCTGGATGTCCTCCAGGGACTGGCCCGGGGGCTGGTCATCGTCAGTTCTTTCTACCTCGCCGTGAAACTCTGGCTCCTCGTGAGCGGTCCGGGAATCGGAGCGGCCTTCGACGGCTCCCTCGAGGCCAACATGTATCTCCTTGAGATGGTGATCGGTGTAGTCCTTCCCCTGGCGCTGCTGCTCGTGGGAAATGCCCGCAAGGGTGTGGACGGGCTTTTCACCGTCAACGTCCTGGTGATCGTGGGAATAATCCTGAACCGGACCAACGTGGGGCTGTTCAGCTTCCGGCGCGAGGCCCTTGCCCGCGGTGCTGATTATTTCCCCTCGTGGATGGAGGTCGCGGTTACCCTGGGGTTGATTTCCCTGGCGGTCTTCGTATTCAAACTTGCCGCTAAGTATCTCAACCTCTTTCCGGAAACGGAAGCGGAACATTAGGGGCCCCGACTGAAGATGATGGACCTTTTTCGAAATAGAAACTATCTGGAGGTGAGAATACATGTCGAAACGAATCACGATTGATCCCGTCACAAGGATTGAGGGGCACTTGAGGATAGACTGCCGGATCGACGGCGGGAAGGTGAAGAACGCTTGGTCGTCGGGCCAGATGTGGCGCGGTATCGAGACAATTCTTAAGGGCAGGGACCCCCGGGACGCCTGGATATTTACTCAGCGATTCTGCGGCGTTTGAACGTCGGTACACGCACTCGTGTCAGTGCGCGCGGTTGAAAATGCTCTGGACATGGAAGTACCGCTTAACGCCCAGTACATCAGAAACATGATCATGGGGGCCCACGCCACCCACGATCATATCGTCCATTTCTACCACCTTGCAGCCCTGGACTGGGTGGACATCGTCTCGGCCCTCAAGGCCGACCCCAAGGCCACGGCGAAACTCGGCCAGAGCCTCTCCGACTGGCACCGGAACACGGTCCAGGAAATCACGGCCGTCCGCGACAAAGTGAAGGGTCTCGTTGAATCCGGCCAGCTCGGGATTTACGGTTCGGGTTACTGGGGCCATCCGGCCATGAAGCTTTCACCGGAGGTAAACCTCCTTGCGACTACCCACTACATCCAGGCCCTGGAGTACCAGCGGGAAATCAATAAGGTCGTCAGCATCCTCGGGTCGAAAACCCCCCACATCCAGAACCTGGCCGTGGGCGGCGTGACGAACCCGATTAACCCGGACAGTCAGTCGACCCTGACCCTGGAACGCCTCTACTACATCAAGACCCTGATCGACAAAGTGGGCGATTTTGTGGAAAAGGTCCTCCTGGTGGATACGGCGGCCGTTGCCGCGTTTTACGCGGAATGGACCGGAATCGGCAAAGGGGTCACCAACTATCTTGCCGCCCCGGATATGCCCATGGACCCGGCGGGTACGGAATTCTTCCTCCCCGGCGGCTACATCCCGAACGGTGATATAAGCAAGTTTACGCCGATCAGGAGCTACCACGACGAGTTCTTCCGGGACAACGTCAGGGAGAGTATCAAGCACTCCTGGTACGACGGCGACTGGGACCGCCACCCTTGGGAAGGGGATACGGTCCCCAACTACACGGACTGGGAAGACAACGGGAAATACTCGTGGGTGAAATCTCCGACCTTCAAAGGCGAACCGGCCCAGGTGGGCCCCCTGGCAAATGTGCTTACGATGTTCGCCGCAGGCCACGAACCTACAAAAAAATACGCAACCCGGATGCTCGAGACCATCAGCTCCCTTGCCGGGGCCAAGGTCGGCGTGGACGCCCTTCACTCCACCATCGGCCGGATCGGCGCCCGGTCCATTCGATGCGCGGTCCTCTACCACACGTTGAAGCACCAGTGGAACGCCCTTATCGAAAACATCGGCAAGGGTGACATGACCACCTTTAACGCCCCCACCTTCCCGAAGGGCGAGCAGAGGGGATTCGGTTTCCACGAGGCGCCCCGGGGAATCCTTTCCCATTGGGTGGTAATCGAAAACGGCACCATTAAGAATTACCAGGCCGTGGTGCCGTCCACATGGAACGCGGGGCCGCGAAACAGCAACGACGCCCTCGGCCCTTACGAAGCGGCCCTTATCGGTAATCCGGTGAAAGATCCGGAAAAACCCCTGGAAGTCCTCCGGACGATTCATTCCTTCGATCCGTGTCTTGCCTGTGCAATCCACCTGGTCGATACGGATCAGAACGAGATCGTCCGGGTTAAGGCGGTCTAGCCCGGATTTCTTATGACGCCTTGTAGCGAGGGGACGGAATCATGACGTTTAATATCCATGGGGAGGACGCATGAGCGCGCTGGTACTCGGCGTGGGCAACGTCCTCCTCATGGACGAAAGCATCGGCATACGGGCGGTCGAGGAACTCGAACGCCGTTACAGCTTTTCCGAGGACGTGGAGATCCTCGACGGCGGGACGTCGGGGATAGAATTGCTCCGCTATCTCGCGGGACGCGACCTCCTGATCATCGTGGATGCGGTCCGGAGCAAAAATCCGCCGGGCACCGTGGTCCGGGTCGAGGGAGACGACGTACCGAAAAGATTCATGACCCGGATCTCACCGCATCAACTGGGTGTCTCGGATCTTCTGGCCGCGGCCCGGCTTACGGAAGAACTCCCGGGGAACATGGTCCTTTTCGGCATCGAACCCGCATCCATGGAAATGGAACTCGGCCTGAGCGACGAGGTTAAAAAAAGTTTTGACCGTTTGATCGAGGTCATAGCGGACGAACTTCGGGCAAACGGATATTCCGTCGATCCGAATGCCGACTACAATCCGGCCGCCCCGGCCGCCAGCGCCTGGGACCGCCTGAGCGAAGTACTATAGCAAAGCGAGGTTTCTGAACGTATGTGTCTGGCAGTCCCGTCGAAAATTATCGAAAAAGACGGTTTCGTGGCAACGGTGGACGTACTCGGCGCGCGCCGCGAGGTTAATCTTATGCTCATGCCGGAAGACGTTGACGTGGGCGACTACGTCCTGGTCCACGCCGGGTTCGCCATGCAGAAGGTCTCCCGGGAGTCCGCCGAACAGGCCCGGGGCTTCGTCCGGACCCTGGTCGACGACCTGCTGGAAGACGACGCCCGCCGGGCGTCCGCCCGACAGGACGCGAACCCCGAAGGCGCCTGAATCCTCATTTCATCCCCCGCCTCGCCCATCGCCCATAGCCTCTCGCCCCTCGCCTCTCGCCCATCCGTCATGCCGTCTTGCGGATTTTCTTGAGGCCGCCGGCCCCTGATTTTATGCCGCTGCAAAGTATACAAAGCGCAACGCAGGAGCCTCGGGGCTTCCGGTTCCGTAGCAGGGAGGCGGAGAGAAGTCCGGGCACTCTTGTCCAAAATAGATTTTTCTTCCTTCGTTCCCCCCTTGCACGAGGCCGAGCACCGGAGCGCCTGCCGAAAAAGGATTCTGGGCTGTCTGACGACCGAAGGGAGGAGTTTCCAGAATCCCGGCAGGCGTGAGGAGCGCAGGGCATCCTGCCTCCGGCAGGACCTCGGGCCCGGGGGCGCCCTTTCTTCTGGTTCGTCTTCTTTGGGCGAGCAAAGAAGATGAACAAGCTCGTTGTTCAATCAAACCCAATGCACGGGCAAAGATGTACGGGCAAAGAGGAACCTCATCACAAAAAAAACGCGTCTGAATCCGAAACCGATAATGAAATCAGCAATCCAATCGTTACGTATACCTTAACGTTGCAAAAGATTCTTGGAGAAGGGGCCGGCGGGATCAAAAA
>CAYYSS010000139.1:0-7055 GCA_964474325.1 uncultured Nitrospirota bacterium | reverse complement strand
AACCCCCAGAAACGGACGGCCCCACGGCGTGATCCGCGAGGAAAATCTCCGGGGACATCTGCTTAATGAACAACTGCCTGAGGAGACGCAAAAAGACGATGCCGTCTCCGGTGCGGAAGACGGTTTAGAAGTGATCGAGCCTCCACCGGAAGGCGCCGACACGGCCGATGAGGACGTCCAACTTGAGCGGGCAGTAGATCTCCTCAAGGGCCTCCGAATTCTAAAAGGACTCTCGAAAACACCGGGGAATTGATTCGGCTCGGCCTCGTGTCGCTTCCCTGAAACGCCGTGCGGCCGGTGGACCTTGGCCGCCGCCACGAAAGGAGCACGACATAACGCCCGTTTTCCGAAGGGTTGTATTTAACACGCATTTCTCATGGTGGTTCGTAGCGAGGGGCCGGAAGGCGCCACGACACCCGATGAAATATCCGGGTAAAGCAGTCTTGACCTTACAGTGGCATAAGATCCGTGGCCGGCGAGACGTGTCTTTTGCCCCGAAAAAAACCTTTCTCCAACTCGGTGCACTCACCCCTGGGCTTGAATGAGATACGAAGAAAAAAGAAAATAGCCACATTTCACAGAAAAACAGTGATTCATTAAGAATTTATGCCATAAATACTGATTATATCTCTTAAAACGCCATAAGACCTAAAAACAACCCTTACCAATCCTTGCTCTCTCTTAGTGATAACCGTAATATTGTTAGCACTCACTAGTGTTGAGTGCTAACAGTGTCGGGCCTGGGTCCGGTTACAACTACCCCAATAACGAAAAAGAAAGGAGCCGAGGTTTATGGAGTTCAAACCCTTAAAAGACCGTGTCTTTGTGAAGTATTCTGAGGAGGAGGAAAAGACGTCCGGCGGTCTCTATATTCCCGAGACTGCGAAGGAAAAACCCCAGAAAGGCGAAGTGAAGGCCGTGGGTAAAGACGTTGAAGATCTGAAGGCCGGCGATATCGTCCTGTTCGACCGCTACTCAGGGTCGAAGATCAAGCTGGACGGGGACGAATACCTCATCATCAAAGAAGAGGACGTCCTGGGCACCATTTCGTAAGACAGATTCCGTCGATTTCGCAATTTGTTGATTAATACGCTTAAGGAGGAAAACAAATATGGCAAAACAGCTTAAATTCGGCGAGGACGCACGCGCCGCGATTCTCAAGGGTGTGACGATCCTCTCCGACGCGGTGAAAGCGACCCTGGGACCCAAAGGGCGCAATGCGGTGCTGGACAAGAAATACGGTGCGCCGACGATTACAAAGGACGGCGTTACCGTGGCAAAAGATATCGAACTCGAAGATCCCTACGAAAACATGGGCGCACAATTGGTGCGTGAGGTTGCCAGTAAGACGTCGGACGTGGCCGGCGACGGAACGACCACCGCTACCGTCCTGGCAAACGCCATCTATCGTGAAGGCATGAAAAACGTCGTGGCGGGCGCCAACCCCATGGACATCAAGCGTGGGATCGAACAGGCGGTCGATGCGGCGGTTGAAGAACTCAAGAATCTCTCCAAGCCGGTTGCGGACAAAAAAGAGATCGCGCAGGTTGGCACGATCTCTGCCAATAACGACGAGACCATCGGCAACTTGATCGCCGATGCCATGGACAAGGTCGGCAAAGACGGCGTCATCACCGTGGAAGAGGCCAAGAGCATGGCCACTTCGCTCGATGTGGTTGAAGGCATGCAGTTTGACCGGGGCTACCTTTCCCCGTATTTCGTAACCGACGCCGAACGCATGGAGTGCAACCTCGAGGACGCCCTGCTCCTGATCCATGAAAAGAAAATCTCCAACATGAAGGATCTGCTCCCCATTCTCGAGCAGACCGCCAAGATGAGCCGGCCGCTCCTGATCATCGCTGAGGACGTGGAGGGTGAAGCCCTCGCCACCCTGGTCGTCAACAAGCTCCGGGGCACGCTCAACGTCTGTGCCGTCAAGGCCCCGGGCTTCGGCGATCGTCGCAAAGCTATGCTTGAGGATATCGCCATCCTTACGGGCGGCACGATGATCTCGGAAGACATGGGCGTGAAGCTCGAGGGTGTGAGCATCGATGACCTCGGCAAGGCCAAGAAAATCACCATCACCAAGGAAGAAACCACGATCGTCGAGGGTGCGGGCGCCCAGGACAAGATCCAGGGCCGGGTAAAACAGATCAAGGCCCAGATTGAGGAGACCACCTCTGACTATGACCGGGAGAAACTCCAGGAGCGTCTCGCGAAAATCGTGGGCGGCGTTGCGGTCATCAACGTAGGTGCCGCCACCGAGACGGAAATGAAGGAGAAGAAGGCCCGGGTCGAGGATGCACTCCATGCGACCCGCGCAGCCGTAGAGGAAGGTATCGTCCCGGGCGGCGGTGTTGCCCTGCTCCGGGCGCTCACGGCCCTCAACAACCTGAAACTTGAGCACGATCAGCAGATCGGCGTCAATATCGTCAAGAAGGCCCTCGAGGAGCCGATTCGCCAGATCGTAACAAACGGCGGACTCGAGTCGTCGCTTATCGTCGAGAAGGTCAAGAAGGCGAAAGACGCCAATCAGGGGTTCGATGCCCAGTCGGAAAAATACGTCGACATGATGGAAGCCGGCATTATCGACCCGACCAAGGTAACCCGCACGGCACTCCAGAACGCGGCGTCCGTAGCCGGGCTCATGCTTACCACCGAGGTCATGATTACCGACATCCCCGAGAAAGAAAAGGAAATGCCCATGCCTCCGGGCGGCGGAATGGGCGGGATGTACTAAGGCCGTACGAACAACATCGTTTGCTCGGGCGGGTACGGACACGCGGTCCGTACCCGCCCTTACGGTTCCACTTCGGCCCGGGCGGGCGATCGGGGAATCATCGTCCTTATCTTCCGAGCCCCCTCGCGATCACCTTTCTCTTCAACGTACCGAGCGAATGCCTCGACACGTTCCCACTGAACGTCCCGGCGCGCCTCGACACGCTGTCGTATGATCTCCAGATATCGCGTCAGAACGCCATCGTCAACATGCGTACTGTTTCGTATTGCGTCTTCGAGGACAGAAAGCTCCAAGGCCGAAAAGTCCCGGGTACGGTCATCCACCGGGAGTTCTCGAACGCGTTTCACGGCGGCGAGAGCCTCGTCCGCCAATCCCCGCCTCGAGTACGACGCCGCCAGATAAAGCGCGGCATCCACCAGATCGGGGTCTGTCCTGATGGCTTCATGCAAGACCGCCTCCGCTTCACGATACATGCCCATTTCCAGAAGTGCCGAGCCCCGAAGTTCCAGGATACGCGGAAGCAGGTTTTTTACCGACGTCTCGTCCTTGTGGGAAAGCAACGAGGCGGTAATCATTTCCGTTCCTTCCGGGATGCCCGCCGCGTCGGCGAGATACCTCCCCCATTCGTACGCTCCCAACACTTGAGATCCGTTCAGGGTCTCTTTTGCGTCGAGTGACGCAATATATCCATTCAAATACGTCCAAAACGCACCTTCGTCACCTTGGTCAGCGGCGATCTCAAAAAGATTTCCCAGTGCCGCGAGCGACCGCGGGGCCAATGTTCGCGCCCGTTCGAACGAATCCCGCGCTTCATCGAGATCTCCCCGCTCCTGCTCCACCGTCGCTCGATTTATCCATGCCGTATAACTCCCGGGGCTCCGGCGGGTAAATTCGACGGCCAGCCTGTAGGGATCGCCCCAGGCCCGTGCCCAGACAAACGTCGAGCCCGCAAGAAGCGCCGGAATCGCCACCGCCACGACGGTCCTGCCGACCCACTGCACCGGCGCCCGCCGTTGCCACCGCCGATAACCCTCCGCGACTAAGAGCGCCGATCCCATCGAAGGAATATAGAGATTTGACTCGTCGATCACACGCGAATGACCGAGAAGAGCGGCAACGAATACACCGCAGAAAAACCAGCCGATCCCGATCCCGGCCGGCGCCCGTGTCCGCAAGCCCCACGCGCCGAACACCAGGAATACGGAACCCGCGACGACCGACCACGCCTCCGGACGAATGCCGTCGTGGAACACCGTATAACCCAACGGATGCGGTACCGCAACAAGCGTCACGTACCTTGGCAGTGATGCGAGCGCCAGCCCCCCCCGTTCCATCACCCAGGCAGGGAACCTCTGGATTCCGCCCGCCGCATGAAGAAACACCGCCAGCAAAACCATGAGAGCGCCCCACCGCACAACGTGCGGCACGAAGCGCCCCCTTCCCCGTAACGGCGGAGAAACCCGGGCCGCCCACACGTCCACAAAAAACACGGAAAGCATCGCAAGGGGCCCTTGAACCGGTACCGCCAAGGCCGCACCGGCGACAATAAAACCCAGAACCGCCGATATTCCGCCGATCAAGGGCCTCCCACCGGCAAGAAACATCCGTCCCGCCGCCGTGCACCATGCCGCGATAAGGGTGAGGTGCCCGGCGAGCACGACGGACACACGGGATGCGTAGGCGACCGTGGTTACAAGCGCCGGGTGCAGACTCCACACGACGGCCGCGATCAACGCGGCCTGACCCGCCGCAGTGCTTTTCCGCCCGCATGTCGATACCGCCCCATCCGCCCCCCTCCCATTCCATTCCATCGTCGCCAACAGGCCGCTGATGAGAAGAACGTACAGTGTGGCCAACAGCCCGTGGGCCACGATGCTCAATCCATGAAACCACGGGGCCGACGGACCGACTGCCCGAGAAAGAATAAGGAAAACCAGCCGTCCGAGCACCCCCCCTTCAACGGCGTCGGCTTCCGGCGCTATTACCCGGGACAGGGCGTTCCAAAATGTTCGGTCACCATGAAAAACCTCGTCCCACACGATGCGCGGCAGGTCGTCCAGAACAAAGCCGGCGGGACCGGCAAGGCTGTAAAGGGTAACCGCCACTGCGAAGACGGCACCGGACCAGACGTAACGATAACACCTCGGGATCACGGGTTTCATTGTACTAAACCGCGCCTCAGGAATTTCAACCGTCCCCCACCTGCCATACCGATCTCGAATACACCGGCCCGGACTCGGCCGGCCGGTTTTTATACTACGCACCGGCACATCGCAACGGCATCCTGCCCGCGCCGAAACGGACGCTTGCGATGCGTGCGCCAAACGGGTATCGGCTCACCTTATCGCCTGACCATTCTCGACCGGGATATTGCGTTCCGGAGAAAGGACACCCCGGACGAGGAGCACAAAATGGTCCGGCGAACAGCGCCCGCGTCCGGCCCACACAAAGCCATTACCGTATTTTTTCGATTTCACTCAAGGATCTTTATTTGTTTGGGCAGGGAGTATGCCTTCCCCAAGCCGGAGCATTGCCTGCGTTCCCTGCGCACCGGAACGTGGGGTCACGGGGTTGCAGATCGGTATTTTGATGAATTTCAGGGGGCGATTGTCCTTTTTCGGCGGTAAACACGCGGGGACTTCCGCTTAATCAGAAATACCGCGACGGATTAAAAAGACAATAACACCAGGAAAAGCGCTGGCAATCAGAGGGGCTATTCGGCCAAAACCTGAAGGGGATCCCCGTCGGATTTCCCGTCCCCATCGCTATCCGCGCTGATGGACACGATCTCCCCAGCCGCGAGGTCTGCGATGTTCGGCTTGTCGATACGTACTTGCCCTTTTCCGAGGGCGCCGTCTGTAAAAGCCTTGAGAGTCGGGACATAAGGACTTTTTTTATTTCCCGCCAAATTCAAGTCCGTGATCACATTCGTGCTAACGTTACTCAGATCGAGGTTCCGCTTCGTGACTTCGGCCTTCACGAGACGATACGCCGCGTCCCGGTTCATCTTTACGACCCGTTCCTTGCTAAGGCGCTGAACGCTTTTATAGGCAGGAATCGCGATCGCGGACAAAATCCCGATTACCGCGACAACCACCAATAGCTCGATGAGCGTAAAGCCCGGGCTCATTCCGACAACCGCCGCCCGCTTGGAAGGTTTCATGCCGCGTCGTTCCGTCTTTCTTATGCTCATAGGCTGCATAATCCATCATGTCCCTTTTCGGCGCATGGGGAACCGGATTACGAGGAAGCCAGCGCTGACCGACGCTGCCGCCCCCCAACGACTCCGAGGGTCTTTTTCCGAGGCCGGACTCAAAGGGTTCTTCCTTGCGACAAAGGTCTCATCCAGCCCCGATACATCGAGAGAAACACCGACGAGAGATCAAAGCATCTCTCGTCGGCTCTCTCCGGCTATCAGCAGCTATCGTTTCATTCGGGTACGATGTCGTAGGATCCCGTCATCGTCCCCGCCGTACACGTAACGGTAACGGTCGTCAAGGTGGGATCGGAAAGATCTGTCTTATTCACCTGAATTTGCCCCGTATTCGGCGCAGCATCTGTAAACGCATCCTCAGTATTGTCAAACGGATTCTTCTTCTGGCCGTCATTCAGATCCGCAACGGCGTCCGTGGTTACCTTGGTCAAATCCATGTTCCGCTTCGCAAGCTCAGCCTTCACAAACCTCATGGCCACATCGCAGTTTTCTACGCTCGCCTTAATCTTCGCCTGCTCCTGAAAGTTCTTGTACGCGGGGATTGCTATGGCGGCAAGAATACCAATGATGGCCACAACCACCAAAAGCTCAATAAGCGTGAAACCCTTGCGATTCTTGTGAACACTCTTAAACATAATCTACTCTCCTCTACGTTTCAGCGATATCCGCAACCGTACGGAAGCGGTATGTTTCGTTGCAAAACACTTCTGCCCCATTCACCTTCTCGTGCCGCGGGGCGACCTCGTAGCCGACCGATCACAGCACCTACCTCAGCTAGACCTCCTTTCCGTCGATATTGAAACCCACACCAGATTTCTTTAAGCTGTCGAAACTACGTGATAACTACTATCAACATGCGTGCCAGACGGTTGCTTGCCGAAAAACCTGGTTTTTGGCCCCCTTGTGCCCACAAGCGCACCGCAGGATGACAAATTTTGTCAACATCCGGCGCGCTACGGCAATCGAACGCCTACCGGGAACGGGACCCCGCGTCGGGCCGGGCCGACAGGATCCTGGAAAAAGTCTCCGCCTCCCCCTTCATACCGTTCGCCGCAAGCAGCGCGGCCATAGAGCTGATGCGCTTCACGTTCCCCGGGTCCA
>CAYYSS010000138.1:0-7092 GCA_964474325.1 uncultured Nitrospirota bacterium | reverse complement strand
GAGAGGACCACGTTTTCCACGGTGTAGAGTCCCCCGCCCCGTTCGGTTACCGCGGCCTTTTCCCCTACGCTGTGCCCCATGGCGGGCATCCAGGGTGTAACCGTAATCCGTGCGCCGGCCACGTCCCGGTCGTCCTTGTCGTGGATTATCAGGTCGACCCGGTTTACTCCCATCTTGAGTTTTCCGTCGTGAAGCAGAAGCTCCACGCCGAACAGCCCCCCGTCGGCGACCTTGAAGCGGCTCTCTTCGTAGTGTTTCGTGAGATCGGCCGGGGAGCGGACCGGCACCGCAAGGAAGAACAAGAAGACTATTGCACCATAACCAATTCGCGCTTTCATGAAAACGCCCCCTCTCCTTCGGCTGAATACCGGTAGTGGGATTCTGCACCCCGGTCAAGTCTTTCTTAAAGATCTTACTCCTGTTTATCCGTCTCGACGGTAAGCCTGCTTACACCGGTGTCTCCATAGCGTGTCGCTATGTATTCCATATCCTCTGTTCGAGTACGGCGAGAAGGGGTGACAATGTGCCGGGGTCAAGGGCCGATATGGCCAACGCGCCGTACCGGAGACAGATGTCCTCCATTGTATCCGGCTCCACGGTATCGGACTTGTTGAAGACCACGATCCGGGGGATATCCGACAGCCCCAGTTCATCAAGGATCCCTTCCACCGAAGCGATATGCGCCTCGAAATTCGGGTGTCCCGCATCCACCAGATGAAGAAGGAGGTCGGCATCGGCGAGTTCTTCGAGGGTGGCCCGGAAGGCGGCCATCAGGTCCCGGGGAAGGTCCCGGATAAAACCCACGGTATCGGTAACGATTACCTCCCGTTCCCGGGGGAAACGGAGACGCCGGGATGCCGTGTCAAGGGTTGCGAACATCTTGTTTTCCACCGTCGTCGCACTCCGCGTCAGTGTGTTGAGCAGGGTGGATTTGCCGGCGTTGGTATAGCCCACGATGGAGATGATGGGCAGGCCCGCCTTTTCGCGACGGGACTTACGCTGTCTCCGGGCGGAACTCAGGGTCTTTAACTGCCGTTCAAGGAGGGCGATGCGGTCCCGGGCACGGCGCCGGTCGATCTCGAGTTTTGTCTCGCCCGGTCCCCGTCCCCCGATCCCGCCCATGAGACGGGACATGGCCGTTCCTTTCCCCGTGAGCCGCGACAGTCGGTATTTGAGCTGGGCAAGTTCCACCTGGACCTTGCCGTCCCGGCTGTGGGCCCTGCCCGCGAAGATATCGAGAATCAGCTGACTCCGGTCTATCACCTTGAGGTCGGTCATCCCCGCAATGGTGGCGACCTGGGTCGGGGTCAGGCTCTGATCGAATATGAGGATCGTCGCCCCGAGCTGCATGGCGCCGATAACAAGATCGTTGAGTTTGCCCTGCCCGAGGAGTGTGCGGGGGTTTACCTTTTTCGGGCGTTGAAGGATCCGATCGAGTACCTCCACGTCGCTGGACCGGGCCAGTTCCGCAAGTTCCTCCATGGACTCTTCCTGGAGCGACCGGGGCTGGGTGGAAACGCTTACGAGAATCGCCCGCTCTCTCCCGACATCGGCACGGCCCGTGCGAGGCTGTGCCCTGGTGAGTTCCTCTTCCAGGGCCGAGACGAAGCTCATAAACTCCACGTCGAATTGATGAAACGGGACCGCCGGGTTGACCTCGGTCGTCCGTCCTTCAGGGTTGGGGGGCAGAACATGGGCGGTGTGCATGCGGAGCGGCAGTCCGTTGGGAGACACGCCGACCGCGGCAAGGATGTCGAAACGCAACAGCGCCAGGTCGGTAAGGTCGTCCCGGGTGAGACTCTCGTCGTTGAGATGGGTGTGAACGAGCCGAAGCCCCCTGAGCACCCGGCGTCCAAGGGGTTCGTCGGACAGGTCGGGAAGGAAAAGCCCGGCGGTGTCTCCCACGATTACCGAACGAATAACGCCTTTTCTGTTTATGAGGAGGCCGATCTGACGGTTCAGGCGACGGGATAATTCCGTCATTTCCCGGGCAATTCCAGGCGATATGATTTGATCGGCCGTGGTCTTGCGCCGAGAAAGCCGTTCCAGAGCCTTGCGGTCCGCGGACTTGAGTCCGCTCAGGTTTCCGGTGATCAGCTCGATGTCCTCCCGCGGGGCAGTGCGGTGAGCCGGCGGTTCCGGGAAAGGGCGAACCAGCCGACCAGGGCGAGGACCGCCATGACGAGACTGCCGAGTTGGGATGTGGAAATCAGGCCGCCGGCAATAAACCCCCGTACGTCATCGCCTCGGAAGAACTCCACGACGAACCTGAGCAGTGGATAAAGAAAACCATAGAAGACAAAAACCTGGCCGTGGAACGTCTTTCTCCGAATAACGGTTATGAGAACGAGAAAGATGACGAGTTCTCCAAAAGACTCGTAAAGTTGCGTCGGGTGAAGCCCGACTCCCAAAGGGGCCAGCGACTCGGGGTCCGTGAACGTCACCGCCCAGGGCAGATTACAACGGTCTCCGTAACAGCAACCGGCAAAGAAACAGCCGATACGCCCGAGAACGTGTCCCGCCGACAGAGCCGGCGCGAAGACGTCGGCGGTTTCCCACAGGGGCAGGCCCGCCCTCCGGGCATAGAACAACCCCACGGGTACGGCGAGCGCCACTCCTCCCAGGAACACAAGCCCCCCTTCCCAGATCTTGAAGCTTGCCAGGGGGTTGCGAGCAAAATAGTCCCATTCGATCAGGACGAAAAGTATCCGTGAACCCACGATCGCCGCCAGTGCCGCGTAAAAAGCCAGGTCCACGAGCTTCTCAACGGCCAGACCGGCCTTTCGCCCCTGCCACCGGGCTATGGAAACGGCGGTGAGAAACCCCAGAGCCACAAACAGGCCGTAGGTGTGAATTGTGATCGGGCCGAGACGGAAAAGGATCGGGTGCACCGTGTTCCTAAGGGGTGCGTTCGAAGGCGGACAGCTCTCGGAGCATGGTTTCCACCACGGGGTTGTCGGGTTCCGACTCCCGGGCACGACGGAGTTCCGAGGCCGCCTCCTTGTAGTGTTTCCGGCTTATCAGGACCGCCCCAAGGTCGATCCGCGCCTGGATGTTTTCCGGGTTCAGTTCGAGCCCTTTGCGCAGGAGTTCCTCCGCCCGATTCGTTTCCCCCTGAAGATGCGCCACCCATCCCAGTTCCCGGTACGGTTCGTCCCATTCCGGATCAAGGGATCGAGCCGCTTCCCATTCGGCCCGGGCCTCCTCCCACCGGGTCAGGCGGGCAAGGGCGATGCCCCGCATGTGGTGGGCGTCCACGTCGTTTGCGTCGAACTCGATAATCTGTCCAAAAGCCGCCGCCGCCTCCTCCGGCCTTCCCAGGTCAAGATAGAGACGGCCCGCAAGGTCCCAGGCGTCCTCGAAACCAAAGCCCTCTTCAAAAACCCGTTCAACGGCCTCGAGGGACTTGACGTTGTTGCCGAGTTTTCGGAGACACAGAGCGATATTGTAATGAATCTCCGGCGATGGGTTCGGTACGATCTGTTGGACCTTCTGATAGAGCTTGAGTGCGGGCCGGGCCTCGTCCCGGGAGAGTAGAACATTTGCCCGGGCAAAGAGGGCGTCGGGATGGTCCGGCAGGCGCTCGAGGATTACATCGATGGCCTCCAGGGCAAGGTCCGGCTTGTCCATGCGGTAATAAAGTTCAGCGCATTCAAGCCGAGCCTCCGTATGATGCGGGTCGAACTCAAGGGCCCGGCGGTAATGCCACAAAGCTTTCAGCCAGTTCTGCTGGGAGACCGCCCGTCCGAGATGCACGTGCCGGTCGGCGTTCATGGTCGGACCTCTGCGGGCCGACGTACCTGGAAGAGTTCCGTGGCCAGCATTACGGCAACCCCCAGGGTCAGCGCCGAATCCGCGACATTAAAGGCGGGCCAGTGGTACGCTCCCACGTGGACGTCGATAAAATCCGTAACGGTTCCGAACAGGACCCGGTCAATGAGATTACCGACAGCGCCGCCAAGGAGCAGGGCGAGAGGAAAACGTTCCCGCCGGGCCTTTATCATGAGCCCGACAATCACCATGCCGGCGATTCCGCCGACGGTTATGAAAAACACATTGCTCAGATCCGCAAACATACCGAAGGCCGCGCCCCTGTTCTCCACGTGTACGATGTTAAGAAAGGGCGCTAGGGTTATCGTCTCATGAAAGCTCAGGCCCTGTCGAACAAGGAATTTCGTCACCTGGTCGGACAGCACGAGCACGACGACCACGGCAGTTGCAACCGCTCCCGTCACCCTGGGCACCTACGATGCAAGAACACCGCGGCAACGGCCGCAAAGGAGCGGGCCGTCGCCGTCGCGGGTTGCGTCCGTTCTCCAGTTCCAGCACCGATCGCATTTTTCACCTGCG
Organism: uncultured Nitrospirota bacterium; assembly: GCA_964474325.1. GTDB lineage: Bacteria > Nitrospirota > Thermodesulfovibrionia > SZUA-242 > CAYYSS01 > CAYYSS01. Next base: position 2,742 of record CAYYSS010000138.1, on the reverse strand, counting down.
GCCCGCGTAACCAGAATACTCATCCCTTCCACATTAACGGCCGGGGTCGCCTCGGCGGGCAGGTCGGCGGCAGGTGCGATGCGTCCCGATGAGACGATGAATATCTCGGGAATGCGAGTTGCGTAGGGTTCAAGCAGAGTACGCCATTCGTCGGGCAAAAAGAGCGTCACATCCGCCTCAAGGGAGTTGCCGATGAGCTTCTCCCGGCGTTTGACTTCAAGGGCCCGATTTACCTCGTCCCTGATTTTCAGAATCGACGCCCACCGGGACTCGAGGTCCGGATCCCGCCCCCCTGCGTCGGCTTTCGGGAAATCGGCATCAAAGACAGAGCCCACCGCCCCCGGGGTGTACTCCCACACTTCTTCGGCGGTAAACGAGAGGATGGGCGCGATCATCGTGGTCAACGCCTTCAATATCCGATAGAGTACCCATTGAGAGCCCCGACGGGCCGGGTCGTGGGCGTGGAAGGTATAGAGCCGATCTTTCAGTACGTCAAAATAAAACGAACTCATCTCGACGATACAGAACTGGTAGACCGCGTGATAGACCTCGTGGAAGGCGAAGGCTTCGTACGACCGGGTAACGGCTTCGATAAGGGCCTGGAGGCGGGAATAGGCCCACCGGTCTATTTCGGAAAGTGTTGCGGGATCCTGCTCCTCCGCCGGATCGAAGTCCGCCAGATTGCCGAGCAGGTAGCGACAGGTATTCCTGATCTTCCGGTAGGCCTCGACCAGGCGGTCGAGGATCTCGCCTGAGATGCGCATGTCTTCCCGATAATCGGCGGCGGATACCCATAAACGGAGTATTTCCGTGCCCCTCTGCTTGATCACGTCCTGGGGAGAGACCACGTTACCCTGGGATTTAGACATCTTCTTGCCCCGACCGTCTACGGTAAAGCCGTGGGTGAGGACCGTGTGATACGCCGCTGCCTTTCGCGTACCGACGGAAGTAAGCAGGGTACTCTGAAACCACCCCCGGTGCTGGTCCGACCCTTCCAGATAGAGGTCCGCGGGCCAGGCCAGATCCGGGTTCCGTTCCAGGACGGCCGCATGACTCACCCCGGAATCGAACCATACGTCGAGGATGTCGGTTTCCTTGTCGAACGAGGTGCCGCCGCAGTTTCTGCAGACGTAGCCGTCGGGGAGCAGGTCCTGCGGGGAGCGATCAAACCATACGTCCGCGCCGTGTTCTTCAACCAGGGCGACGAAGTTGTCCAGGGCCGGATCGTCGTCGGTGAACGTTCCGCAGTGTGTGCATTTCAGAAGCGTAATGGGAACACCCCAGGCCCGCTGGCGGGAAATGCACCAATCGGGGCGGTTTTCCACCATGCCCCGTATGCGGTTTTTGCCCGTATCGGGAATCCACCTGACGCGGTCGATCTCCTCCAGGGCGCGCTCCCGGAGTTCTCCATGCTCCATGGAAATGAACCACTGCTCCGTGGCGCGGAAGATGACCGGCTTCTTGCATCGCCAGCAGTGGGGGTAGCTGTGACTGATCTCGACCGCGCCGTGGAGCGCCCCCCGCTCTTTGAGCGTCTCGATGATTTCCGTGTTCGCCTTGAAAACGAACTGACCGGCCCACGGTTCGGCATCGGCCGTGAAACGGCCCCGGTCGTCCACGGGTGCGAATACCTCGAGTTTATGGGCGAGCCCGGCCTCGAAATCGTCTTCCCCATGTCCCGGCGCGATATGGACGACGCCCGAGCCGTCCGCGTCGCTGACGAACGGGGCGGTGATGATCGTCGAAGTGCGCTCGTAAAAAGGGTGCCGCGCCGCGAGGCCCTCGAGTTCCGCTCCGGAAAACCGTCGCAGCTCGTTTCCGTCAAGACCGATCTCGTCACGCAATGCCGCGAGGCGTCCCGCCGAGACGATGAGGATTTCATCCCCCTTGTCCACAGCCGCATATTCCAGGTCCGGATGGACGGCCAGGGCCCTGTTGGCCGGAAGGGTCCACGGCGTGGTGGTCCAGATGAGGAGACCGACCCGGCGGCCCTGCCGTTCCGGAATCAGCGTATCGGCGGTTTCCTCGTCCAGGGAAAACGACACGTAGACCGACGGCGAGGTCTTGTCGTCATATTCGACTTCGGCCTCTGCCAGGGCGGTTGCGCAACTGGGGCACCAGTGGACCGGTTTCTTTCCGTGGTAGACGGAGCCCTGACGGACGAAGCGGCAGAATTCCCGGACGATCGTGGATTCGTAGCCGTAATCCATGGTGAGGTAGGGTCTGTCCCAAATGCCGAAGACACCCATCCTCTTGAACTCCTCCCGCTGGATATCCACGAACTCGGCCGCATAGTCACGGCACCGGCGTCTGCGTTCAACCAGTGAGAGTTCCGCCTTTTTCTTCCCGAGTTTCTTGTCCACCTGGAGTTCGATGGGAAGGCCGTGGCAGTCCCATCCCGGGACATAGGGGGCGTAGTAGCCGTTGAGAAGTTTGTATTTAACAATGATGTCCTTGAGAATTTTGTTGAGGGCGTGCCCGATATGAAGATGCCCGTTGGCATACGGAGGTCCGTCGTGGAGCACATAGGTCTTGCCGGATTCCTTGTTTTTCTCGAGCCGCCCTTCGTAGACCCTGTCGCGATCCCAGCGCTCAAGGGTCTCCGGTTCCTTTTTATGAAGCCCCGCTTTCATGGGAAAGCCGGTTCGGGGCAGATTCAAGGTCTTTGAGAGTTCTTCTTTCGACAGTTCCGGCATATCGGGTTACGCTAACATCAGCCCGGAAAGGGTGTCAAGAAAAAGG
>CAYYSS010000137.1:0-7108 GCA_964474325.1 uncultured Nitrospirota bacterium | reverse complement strand
CTTGGGTTGCCTGTGGTGCTGTTGTGAAGTTTGTACGTGGGGGTACAAAGCGAAATACGGAATGTCGGCCGTTTTCATGTTTGCTGAAGGCTTTTAAAGGCAGTTCAATCGCGCGTTGCACAAGAAAGGGGGAAAACGCATGGGTCTATCGCGGAGGGATTTTCTCAAGCTTTCCGGCGGAACGGCGGTCGCGGGCGCTGCGGGCGCCGTAACCGTTACGGAAGCTGAGGCTCGAGAACGGGAAAATCGCATAAAAGGCGCCAAGGTCACAACAACGATCTGCCCGTACTGTGCTGTTGGGTGCGGTATGATCGTCCACACGAAAAACGGCAAGGTCGTCAACGTCGAGGGTGATCCGGACCACCCGATCAACAAAGGGAGCCTCTGTTCGAAGGGGGCGGCCCTCTATCAGATCGCCAACAACCCCACCCGGGTGACCAAACCCCTCTATCGAGCCCCCGGGGCCGACAGGTGGAAAGAGGTGGAGTGGGACTGGGCCCTGGATGAGATTGCTCAGCGGATCAAGAAGACCCGTGATGAGACCTTTATAACGAAAAACGCCAAGGGCCAGGTGGTAAACCGCACAGACGGCATCGCCCATGTGGGGAGCGCGGCGCTTGATAACGAAGAGTGCTACATCCTGCAGAAATGGCTCCGTTCCCTGGGGCTTGTCTATATAGAACATCAGGCCCGAATATGACACTCCGCAACGGTAGCGGCTCTGGCAGAGTCGTTTGGTCGCGGTGCAATGACAAACCACTGGATCGATATCCGGAACGCGGATGTGATCCTCGTTATGGGCAGCAATGCCGCCGAAAACCACCCCATTTCCTTTAAGTGGGTTACGGAAGCGAAGGAAAAAGGTGCTACCCTGATCAGCGTTGATCCCCGGTTCACCCGGACCTCGGCCCGGGCCGATATCTACGCACCCCTTCGCTCGGGTTCGGACATCCCCTTTATCGGGGGCATGATCAACTATATCCTCGAAAACGAACTGTACCACAAGGACTATGTGCGGCTTTACACGAATGCCCCGTTCATTCTGAACAAGGGCTTTAAACTGCCGAAGGACCTGGACGGCGTCTTTTCGGGATACGATGAAGCGAATCGGAAATACAACAAAACCACCTGGTCTTTTGAGAAAGACGGCAACGGGGAGATCCGGAAAGACGAGAGCATGTCGGACCCCCAGTGCGTTTTCCAGCTTCTCAAGCAGCACTACTCCCGCTACGATATGGACACGGTGTCGTCCATCACCGGGACCCCGAAGGATATGCTCGAGAAGATCTACCGGACCTACGGGTCGACGGGCAGGCCCGACCGGGTGGCCACGATCATGTACGCCATGGGGTGGACCCAGCACACGGTGGGGACCCAGAACATCCGGGCCATGGCCATCGTACAACTCCTGCTGGGAAACATCGGGCGGGCCGGCGGCGGCGTGAACGCCCTCCGGGGCGAGTCGAACGTCCAGGGTTCCACCGACCACTGCCTGCTTTTCCATATCCTCCCCGGGTACTTGAAGACCCCGAAGGCCTCCCAGCCCACGCTCAAGGCCTATAACGACAAGTACACCCCGAAGACGAAAGAGACCCGCAGTGCCAACTGGTGGGGCAATTATCCGAAGTATTCGGTGAGCCTGCTTCGCGCCCACTACGGATACGAGGCGACGAAAGCCAACGACTTCGGCTATTCCTGGCTTCCGAAACTCGACGACGGTCAGAACGCATCCTGGCTCATGATCTTCGACGAGATGATGAAGGGCAAGTTCAAGGGCTTTTTCGCCTGGGGCCAGAACCCCACCTGCTCGGGTTCCAACGCGGGCAAGGTCAGGAAGGCCATGGCCAAGCTCGACTGGATGGTCAACGTAAACCTTTTCGACAACGAGACCGGTTCCTTCTGGCGGGGACCGGACGTCAATCCCGCGGATATCAAGACCGAGGTCTTCTTTCTGCCGGTGGCGGCCTCCGTGGAGAAAGAGGGCAGTATCACCAACTCGGGCCGCTGGGCCCAGTGGCGGTACAAGGCCGCCGATCCCCCGGGAGAGGCCCGGGCGGATTCCCGGATCATCAACGGCCTGTTTCACCGGGTAAAAGCCCTCTACGAAAAGGACGGCGGGGCCCTGCCCGAGGCCGTGACCAAGCTCTGGTGGAATTACGGCCAGACCGATCCCGATGGTGAACTGGACATCCATATGGTGGCCAAGGAGATCAACGGCTACTTCATGGAGGATACGATCACCAAGGGCAAACCCCGGAAAAAGGGTACCCTGGTGCCGAGTTTCGCCCATCTCAAGGACGACGGGGCGACCTGTTCGGGCAACTGGCTCTACTGTAATTCCTATACGGAAAAGGGCAATATGATGGCCCGGAGGTCCCAGGACGATCCGACCGGAGTAGGACTCTACCCGAAATGGTCCTGGTGCTGGCCCGTCAACCGGAGGGTGATCTACAACCGGGCCTCGGTGGATGAGTACGGCCGTCCCTGGGACCCCACCCGGCCGGTTATCAAGTGGGATCCCGCCGCCAAAGGAGGTAAAGGCGGCTGGGTCGGCGACGTTCCCGACGGGGGGTGGCCGCCGCTTAAGAATCCCGACGGTTCGGCCAACCCGAAGGCCATGAAGGCCTTTATCATGAAACCCGCGGGTGTGGCTCATATATTCGGGCCGGGCCGGGCGGACGGGCCGTTCCCGGAGCATTACGAACCGCTGGAGTGCCCGATACAGGAAAACCCGTTGAACCCGAAACACCGGATCAATCCGACCGCCAAACTCTTCTACGAAGAAGGAAAAGATCCGCTCGATATCTACTACTCCTGCGATACGCGGTATCCCTACGTGGCAACCACCTATCGGGTCACGGAGCACTGGCAGACGGGGGTGATGACCCGGCACCAGCCATGGCAGTTGGAGATGATGCCCCAGCTCTTTGTCGAGATGAGCAAGGAACTGGCGAAGGAAAAGGGCGTCAAAAACGGCGACAAGGTGAAGGTGAGTTCGGGGCGAGGCGAGGTTATCGCGAAGGCCGTTGTGACGACCCGGTTCAAACCGTTCAATATCATGGGTACGACGGTACACCAGGTGGGGCTCCCCTGGTGCTTCGGCTGGCAGTTCCCGGAGGATGGAAGCGGCGGTGACAGCGCGAATCTGCTTACCCCGACCATCGGAGATGCCAATACCATGATTCCCGAGACGAAGGCCTTTATGGTCAACGTCGAGAAAGCGTAGGGGGTACAGCCATGGCAAAAGGCGTTTTAGTTGACCTTACGAAATGTATCGGCTGTCGGGGTTGCCAGGTCGCCTGCAAGGAATGGAACGAACGCAAGGCCAGGAAGACCACGATGACGGGGGAGTATACCAACCCGCCCGACCTGAGTTCCGATTGCTATACCCATATCAAATTCATCGAGTCCGACAACGGGGGGACTCCCGTCTGGAATTTCGTCAAACGGCAGTGTCTTCACTGTAAGGAGCCGGCATGCGTCTCGGTGTGTCCGGTTACGGCGCTCAAGAAGACGGACGCCGGCCCCGTCGTGTACGATTTCGACCGCTGTATCGGGTGCCGGTACTGTATGCTCGCTTGTCCGTTCCACATTCCGAAGTACGAATGGGAAAAGGCGTTGCCCTGGATCCAGAAATGCACATTCTGTTCGGAACGGATGAAAGAGGGGCAGACGCCGGCCTGTATCAAGACCTGTCCCACCGGGACCATGACCTATGGGGACCGGGACGAACTCCTCCAGACGGCAAAGAAGCGGATCGCCGACGGTCCCGGCGCCTACGTCAACCACATATACGGTGAGAAAGAAGCGGGCGGGACGTCGTGGATGTACCTGTCTAACGTGCCGTTTGAAAAACTCGGGTTCAATATGAACGTCTCCAGTGTGGCCCTGCCGTCGCTTACCTGGGCCTATATCTCGAAGATTCCGGCGGTGATCGGCACCGTGCTTGTTGTCGGTGCGGGTGCCTGGGCCATCACCCGGCGGAACGCGAACATGGGAAAGGGGGAGTGACGATGAAAACCCGCGACGATATCAAGATGATGACGCCGACCACGATCGTCCTGCTCCTTCTGATGGGCCTTGGACTGCTGGCGGCGATCTACCGGCTGGTCAACGGGCTGGGTGCGGCGACGAACCTGAACGACATGTTTCCCTGGGGGTTCTGGATCGGTCTCGATGTCATGGGCGGCGTTGCCATGGCCGCCGGAGGCTTCCTTATCGCCGGGGCGGTCTACATCCTGAACATAAAGAAATACAAGCCGATTGTCCGCCCGGCGGTGCTCACCGCGTTCTTTGGTTACCTTCTGGCGATCTTCGCCCTTTTCCTCGACATCGGCAAGCCGACGGCGATCTGGCATCCGGCGGTCATGTGGCAGATTCACTCGGTCATGTGGGTTGTAGCCATTCACGTGATTCTCTACACCTTAACCCTGGCCGTGGAGTCAAGCCCCATGGTGTTTGAGAAACTGAATATGCGGGGCGCGCTCAATGTTGTGGAGAAGATCATGGTCCCGGTAGTGCTCTTCGGCGTACTGCTGTCGCTTCTGCACCAGTCGTCCCTCGGTGCGGTTTATCTGATTGCGCAGGGCAAGTTGTCACCGCTGTGGTACAGCTCGGCATTGCCGTATCATTTCCTGCTGTCGGCGATCATGATGGGGCTGTCCATGGTGAGCTTCGAATACATCCTGAGCGCTAAGGCCTTCAAGCACGAGGTGGACATGGATATCGTGAATGGTTTGGCCCGGGGTTCCGTTGTGGCTATCGCGGTTTACCTCGTTGTGCGGATTGCGGGTCTGGCCGCCGGCCCCGGCCTGGGAGTCGTCTTCGACGGCAGTATGGAAGCCAACATGTTCCTGCTCGAAACCCTGGTCGCCGCCATTGTTCCGCTCGTCCTGTTTCTGGCCCCGGGTGTGGCCAAGACCCGTGACGGTATTTTCACGATCAACATCCTGGTTATCGCGGGGGTTCTGCTGAACCGGATGAACGTGGCTATTTTCGGCGTCTACCGAGACGCGAGCGTGGGGGGCGCGAGTTATTTCCCGTCGCTCATGGAGATCGTGATCACGGCGGGCCTGATCGCCCTGGCGGTCTTCGGATTCAAACTCGCCGCAAAGTATCTGAACCTGTTTCCTGAGACCAGCAGCCCCTGAGGGGGCATGTGCCCGGCCGGGGGAGCGACGCCTCTCCCGGCCGGAGTGATATCCGGGAAAGACACGATGACTTCGATCAGATGTCGGCGGTTTATTATTGTAGTGATTTTTCTTCTGGCCCCCCTGCTGTACGCCGCCGAGCGGTACGACGTTCCAATCGGCAACTCTCCGTCCCGGGGCCCCGCGGGCGCACCGGTTACCGTCATCGAATTTCTTGACTTTCAGTGACCTCATTGCGCGGCGGCCGGTCCGGTTGTCAAGCGTCTCATGACGGAATACGGTGACAACGTCCGTCTCGTGATCAAGCACTATCCGTATCGCTATCGCCACTATGCCCGGGAGGCGGCCGAAGCCGCCCTCTCCGCCCGGGACCAGGGAAAGTATTGGCGGATGCACGACATTATGCTCGAACAATCCCCGAGGCTCGAGCGGCGGAACCTCGTCAAATACGCCGAGGAAATCGGTCTTGATACGGACCGGTTCGTCAAGGATCTGGACGAAAAGAAACACGACGCCGAGATTCAGCGGGATGTGGACCTGGCCGTACGGCTTGACCTGTACAACACGCCCACCTATTTCATTAACGGGAGGCGGGTTATCGGGAACCGGCCGTACGAATATCTCAAAAAGATAATCGATGAGGAGTTGGGTCGTGGGAAGTAGTCGGTTTGTACTGCCGGTTCTCACGGTGGTTCTGTTTCTGTGGAACCCTTTGCCCGCGGTCGCCGGGCATCTCGCGCCGTTTAAGGGAGTGCCTGCGTCGAAGTTGAATCCCGTAACCCCTGAGAAGGTTCAGTTGGGAAAGCAGCTCTTCTTCGATCGGAGGCTCTCGGGAGACGGTACCATGAGCTGTGCGACCTGCCATATACCGGACATGGCGTTTACCGACGGGCAGGCTATTTCCCTGAGCTATCCCACGACCCGGAACTGGCGGAACACCCCGACCCTGATCAATAACGTCTTCAATGCGTTTCTCTTTCACGACGGGCGGGTGGGGACCCTGGAGGATCAGGCGCTTTTTCCCATCATGTCGAATTTTGAGATGAACCAGAACCTGGACTTTCTCGAAGAAGAGTTGAGGGGCGTGCCCGAGTACCGGGCCGCATTCAAGAAGGCCTTCGGTTCCGAGGACACCTCCCGGGAGCGGGTGGCTATGGCACTCGCGGCCTTTGAGCGGACCCTGGTGTCGAAGAATGCCCCCATCGACACCTTTCTCGGCGGTACGGAAGAAGCGCTCTCGCCTGCGGCCCGGCGGGGGCTCGCCGTGTTCAAGGGCAAAGGCCGGTGCACGGACTGCCATTACGGCGTAAACCTGATCGACGACCGCTTCCATAACCTGGGAGTCCCGGAAGACCCGGCGGTGACGAACGACCCGGGGGTGGCCGCGACCCGGCGCTTCGTTGCCAAGGTGAATCATTATGAGGACTTCCGGACCCTCACGGAAGACCCCGGACGGTTTCTCATCACAAAGGATAAAAAAGACTGGAAGGCCTTCCGGACCCCCACGCTCCGGGAAATAGGCCGTACGGCGCCGTATATGCACAACGGGATTTTCGCCACACTCGACGATGTCATCGAGTTTTTCGATAAAGGCGGCGGGCCGGGGAACAAGGTCTTAAGGCCCCTGGGTTTAAGGCCGGGGGAAAAAAAGGATCTTAAGATCTTCCTGGTCGAGGCCCTGACCGGCGAAGAGATCGTGATCGAATATCCCCGGGTGCCCTGATCCGGCCGCCTGCACTCGTTTTGTATGCGCCTCCAGAACGTGCGGGGGGGAGTTGTTTCCGAGGGAGATTCGTGCTAATTTGACTTTATCGACACCGTTTGCACCCGCACCGAACCGCTTCCCGGAGGGAACGAGGAATTTGGGCCGTATCTTTTCTTATCAATCCTGAAACATACAGCGTTAACCTTACAGTTGCAGTGCGCCGTGCAAAGGCACGGTCTTTCAGTGGGTGAAA
>CAYYSS010000136.1:0-7153 GCA_964474325.1 uncultured Nitrospirota bacterium | reverse complement strand
GGAAGACGTTAGACGTGAAAAGCCTTTACTTCTCCCGTCTTCCCTCTCCCTTCTCTCTTCTCCCTTCCGGCGTCCGCCGAAGGCGGGGGGTATAGTCGTGATTCCGCCGTTCCCTTCTCCACAGAATCTTTTGCAACGTCAACGTACATTGTGCGGCATCCCGCCCGCAGGATGCAAAAGTCCTTTAAGTGTACGGGGTTGCATTGTCTACCGCCTTGACACTCCCGTCCCCGGAGGTGCTATAGTGACCCATACAGACGCCGCGTAGAGGGGCACCGTAGGTGCGCGGCCACAGCACGATACCGCCGGACGCGCGGACCAGCGCCGGGGCGGTGACGATCGTTGCATTATGAGCATATTTGCGCGTTTAGTGGCCAGCTATTTAGTGCTCTTCGTTCTCCTTTTCGTGGTGAGCGCTTACGCCGTACTCCAATTGGGGCAGGTGGAGGGCGTGATCCGCTCGGTTATCCTTACGGACTTTCACCTCCTGGATCTTCAGAAAAAGATCACGGACGCCCTGCTTTCCGAAAGCCGGTACGAGAAAAAATATATCATCATCCGGGACAAGGCCCTGTTTGACGGCTTCCTTCGCCAATCGACGGACGTGGAGCGTTTCCTGGCGGAGGCAAAGAATGTAGCCGACTCGCCGGCCCTTCGCGCCGTTTTCGAAGGTCTGTCGGACAATCATCGAACCTTCAAGGAAACCCTGATCGAAGAGGCCGGTTTTCTATCTGAGGGCCGCGACTATCCCCATCATGAATACCGTTCGAAGAAGGAATCGCTTCTCAATACGATGCTTGAGCGCCTCAAGACGGTCCGGGCGGAACGCCAGCAGGATATTCTGACCGAAATCGTCAATCTGGGAGAGACCGGGAGCCGGGCAAGGAAATTCGCGATAGGGATAACCGCGGTTTTTCTCCTGCTGGGTATCCTTCTATCAATCATGATCACGCGAAGCATCACGGCTCCCCTGTCGATCATGAAGAAAAAGACGGCGGAAATCGCCCAGGGAAATTTTGAAGGCGCCCTCGAACTGCGCGAACCACCGGAAATCGGCGACCTGGCCCAGGCCCTGAACGTAATGAGCCGGCGGCTCGGCGAGGTAGACCGGATGAAAAGCGACTTTTTCGCCCTCATGTCCCATGAACTCCGCACCCCGCTCACGTCCATCAAGGAAGGAACGAACCTCCTGCTCGACGGCCTGGCAGGGGCGACAACCGAGAAACAACGCCGCCTCCTTTCGATCATATCCGAAGAAAGTAACCGTCTTATTGATCTGGTGAGTGCGCTTCTCGATCTTTCGAAGATGGAGGCGGGTATGCTCGCCTATAACTTTACCCGCGTGGACATGGCGCCGCTCGTAGAGAAAGCCGTCACGGAAGTTCTGCCGCTGGCGGCGGCAAAAAGCGTCTGGATCGAGCGGGAGTTTTCGGACCTGCCGCCGATAACCGCCGATGAAGAACGGATCCTTCAGGTCATGCGGAACCTGCTGGCAAACGCCATCAACTTCAGTCCGGAAAACAGTATCGTCTCGATAACCGGACAACATCGAGACGACACGGTCTCCATCGCGATTACCGACCAGGGCCCCGGCATTGCCCCGGAGTACCTGGAAACGATCTTCGACAAATTCAAGCAGGCGACCCTGACCCGCTCCCACAAACTGCGGGGAACGGGCCTGGGACTTGCCGTTGTTAAACACATTATCACTGCTCACGGAGGTAAGGTTTGGGCCGAAAGCACCGTAGGTACGGGAAGTACATTCACGTTCTCACTGCCGGTCTGATCCTTGCGGCAAGCGTTCCGGGTTGCCGGGATATTCTGCGGCCCGTGGAGGACCGCCCGCCGGCGATGTCCGAACCGCACACCGGACGTACGCCGACCGGGGAGGAGACCTGGACGCGCGGGGCGGAGACCTTGAAACGGTTAATCGAATCCGGAGATTTCCAGGCGGCCCTTGCAAAGTGCGAGGAACTCCTCGGCCGTACCCCTGCATCGGGCGAAGCAATACCCGAGATCCTCTACCGGAAAGGACTGATATACATCCATTACGACAACCCCGCAAAGGACTACCGCCGGGCATTGTCGGCATTTCGACGCATCGTGGACGCACATCCTGCAAGCGGGCGGGTTGAGGAAGCGAAAATCTGGATCGGCATTCTTGACGGGATGGAAAAAACCCGACAGATCGATCTCGAAATAGAACGGAAGAAAAAAGAACTCAATCGTTAGATTCTTCATCCGTGACTTCCACGCAGTTCGCAGAGAAGTTTACGCGGTTTGAGGATCGCCGGTTTGGTTGCGGCTCCAAGGCCGCCTTGGAGGAATATATGACAACTCCGAATATCCTGGTCGTGGACGACGACCCGAATCTCCTCGAACTTATGCGGATGCGGCTCGAGGCCTCGGGTTACGCGGTTGAAGCATCGCCGGACGAACACGCCGCCCGGGACGCCATGGGCAGGAGCGGGTACGACATTGCCATCGTGGATCTTCAATTGGTGACCCAGGACGGAATCAGCCTCATGGAGGAACTGCACGCTGCGAGTCCCGATATGCCCGTCATCATCCTTACCGCCCACGGGAGTATCGAGTCCGCCGTGGAGGCCATGCAACGGGGTGCTCATACCTATCTCACGAAACCTTTTGATTCAAAGGAATTAGTAATCCAGATAGAACGCGCCCTGGAAAAGCGGCGCCTTACCAGTGAACTCAAAAAGCTCAAGGCCCTGGTCCACGACCGGTACGATTTCGAAAATATCGTGGCAAAAAGCGACGCCATGCGCCAGGTACTCGAGCAGGTCCACCGGATAGCCAAGACCGATTCCAACGTCCTGCTGTACGGCGAGTCGGGGACCGGGAAGGAACTGATCGCCAAGGCCGTACATCTGGCCAGCGACCGGAGCGACAAACCGTATGTGGCGATAAACTGCGCCGCAATTCCGGAGACACTGCTTGAGAGCGAGCTTTTCGGCCATGAAAAGGGGGCGTTTACCGGGGCCATCCGCGCGTCCAAGGGGCTGTTTACCCAGGCCGACGGCGGTACGGTCTTCCTCGACGAAATCGGAGACATGTCCCTGTCGCTCCAGGCCAAGTTCCTCCGGGTCCTTCAGGAACGCCAGTTTTATCCCCTCGGCGGGGACCGCCCCGTGCGGGTTGATGTTCGGGTAATAGCCGCGACGAACAAGGATCTTGAGCAGGAGGTGGCGAACGGTGACTTCCGCGAGGATCTCTATTTCAGAATCCACGTAATCCCCATCATCCTGCCCCCGCTTAGAGAACGCCGGGACGATATTCCTCCGCTGGTGGAGCGTTTCCTCGATCGCTACCGAAACGAAATGGGCAAGAAGATCAAGGGACTTTCTTCCGACGCGATGCGACGACTCCTGGAATACGACTGGCCCGGAAACGTCAGAGAACTGGAAAACGCCCTGGAATACGCCGTAGCCATGAGCAGAGATAGTGTTATCACCGCAGAACACATACTCCAGACCAAATCTCCCGGCGACGAACCCCTTCGCCCCCTCAAGGAAGCCCGGGATCAGTTCGAGCGTCAGTACCTGATTGACATACTGAAAATCACCAGGGGCAACGTGAGCCGCGCCTCCGAACTATCCGGCAAGTACCGGGCGGATTTCTACAATCTCCTTAGAAAACACGGACTTAAAGCGGCGGACTTTAAGAAAATCTCGTCGTGAATGTGTTGCGGATCCTGCTTTTTTCCCCGTTTTACAGAAAAAACGCAAATATGGACTTGTATATTTGCCGTGAGCAATGATATAGTTTGAGTAATTTTATTACTCGTAACATAATGGTCGATACTAATGTTCATGAATAAAATCGTGGTCGTCGGTGCCGGTTATTGGGGCAAGAATCTCGTAAGAAATTTCAAAGCGTTGGGAGTCCTTCACGGAATCTGCGACCGGAATAAGGAAAATCCTAACCTTGCCGATTACACGGACGTCAGGCGCTTTACCCATATAAGCGAGTGTCTTCAGGATCCCCAGGTAGAGGCGATTGCCATAGCAACGCCGGCGGAACTGCACTTTACAATGGTGCGCGAGGCCCTGCTTGCAGGCAAACACGTCTTCGTTGAAAAACCCATCTGCCTGAACGAAACCGAAGGTCGAGAGCTCAACAGAATCGCTGCGGACAATAATCTTACGCTCATGGTTGGGCATCTACTTCAGTACCACCCGGCGTTTATCAAGCTCAGGGAAATAGTGGCGGCCGGGGAAATCGGGAGAATCCAGTACATCTACTCGAACCGCTTGAATCTGGGAAAAATCCGTCGCGAGGAAAATATCCTCTGGAGTTTTGCGCCCCACGATATTTCCATGATCCTTTCGTTGGTCGGGGACATGCCGTGCAAGGTATCAACGTCGGGGGGCAACTACCTCCACGAACACATCGCCGACGTAACCCTCAGTTCTCTGACGTTTTCAAATGGCGTCAGAGCCCATATCTTCGTTTCCTGGCTTCATCCTTATAAAGAGCAGAAACTGATCGTTGTGGGAGACAAAGGGATGCTCGTTTTCGACGATACGGTCGGGCCGGAAGAAAAGCTTCTCCTTTTCCCCCACCATATCGACTGGGAAGACGGGACAATCCCGCGTCCTGTAAAAGAAAACGCGTCACCGGTCGCTTTTGAATGGAAAGAACCCCTTCTCGAAGAGTGCCGGCACTTTGTTGAATGCATGGCCAGAGGGGCCCGACCACGCACCGACGGCGACGAAGGTCTCCGGGTTCTCCGGGTCCTCAATGCCCTGCAACAATCCCTCGAACGAAGCGGAGCCGTCCAGACACTCGACGAACCGGGGAAAAAGCCGTATTTCGCCCACGCAACGTCCGTCGTCGACGAACCCGTAGAAATCGGCGAGGGGTGCCGCATCTGGCATTTTTCGCACATCCTCAAGGGGTCCCGCGTCGGGAAAAATTGCCGTATCGGCCAAAATGTCGTAATCGGTCCCGACACGGTTATCGGAAACAACGTCAAGATCCAGAACAACGTCTCGGTCTATAAAGGGGTCACCCTTGAAGACGACGTGTTCTGCGGACCGTCCATGGTCTTTACCAATGTCCACAACCCTCGAAGTGCTATTCCACGCATGGGGGAACTGCGTGAAACGCTGGTGAAGCGCGGGGCAACCATCGGCGCCAATGCAACGGTTATCTGCGGCAACACGATCGGCCGCTACGCGTTCGTGGGCGCGGGAGCGGTGGTAACGCGCTCCGTACCCGACTACGCAATCGTGACCGGTAATCCGGCGGTACATACCGGCTGGATATGTCGATGTGGCGTGCGACTCGAAGAACAGGGACACAGCTTCGGCTGTCCTGCCTGCGACTCGGCCTACGAACGCTCCGCCGGAGGATTGGCTCCCAAGGCGACACGAATACCCGCAGGGGAAACCGAGAACTGATCCGTGGACATCTTATTCGATACGGCAGTCCTGCTCGATCTTGCCGACAAAACCCGGCCGGGTCACGCTAACGCTCGCCGGGCTTTTATCCGCGCGCGGGAACGGTCCGATACGATATGGTGCTCCGCCTCTCAGGCCGAACAACTCATCCAGCATCTGCAAGAGAACCGCTCATCGGCGGAACAGATTCAAGAATTCCTCGGACAGGCCCGCGTCTGCGCCGTTACCGGCGCCGATATACGCGCTGCCTTAACATTGAGGGAACCCGCGGCCGAAACCGCTACCATCCGGGGTTTCCGTCGCACTGTACCCCACGGCGTGGTTATCATGCAGGGAAAGGAATCACTTACCACCGCCGAATCACTAAGCGTTGACATGTATTTGGGTGAGCGGTCAGTCACAGAACGTCATGAGCAGCATGCGATCCCGATGCTTGATCTTCAGGAGGAATACCGCGTGATGTGTGAACGAATCGATGACCGCCTCTTATCCGTCGCCGCCGAGGCCCGGTATATCCTCGGCTCGGAAGTCGGTGAATTCGAGGAGGCTGTGGCACGGCACCTCGAAGTCTCGTACGCCGTTGGGGTCTCTTCCGGAACTGACGCACTCGTATTGGCGCTTCGCGCCCTTGCCATAGCCCGAACCGGAAGAGAATATTTCACGGAGGACGACGAAATCATAACCACCCCCTTCACCTTCACAGCGACGGGAGAAGCCATTCTTCGGGCAGGGGCAACACCGGTTTTTGTCGATATCGATCCGGCAACCTACAATCTGGACCCGGCCCTGATCCAAAACGCACTATCAGAACGCACGGTAGGGATCCTGCCGGTGCATCTCTACGGCCTTCCCTGCGATATGGACCCGATAATGGAAACGGCCCGGAAGCATAAGCTTTTCGTCGTAGAAGACGTTGCCCAAGCCTTCGGCGCCTCCTACAAGGGGAAACGAGTGGGCGGCATCGGTGATGTGGGATGCCTGAGTTTTTTTCCGAGTAAGAACCTTGGGGCGTTCGGCGACGGCGGCATGTGCACGACAAACGATCCCCAGCTCGCCGAGCTTATCGGGATGCTCCGGAAGCACGGCGGGCGCGATAAATACAACGTGGACCACATCGGATACAACGCCCGGCTGGACACGATCCAGGCCGCGCTTCTTCTCGTGCGGATGAAATTCATCGACGAGTTCACAAAGCGCCGTCGGGCCATCTCCGCCGCTTATCTGAAGGGGCTGAAAAACGTTCCGGCCGTCCGCCTTCCGACGGTCGGCGGCGAAAACGAATTCTTCCACGTCTACCATCAGTTCACAGTGAACGTGGACCGCCGGGACGACCTCCAGGCTTTCCTCAAGGAACGCGGAATCGCATCGATGGTCTACTACCCCGTCCCGCTGAACCATATGAAGGTCTTCGGGGACCGCGCCCGAATACCGGAAACGCTCCGCCACGCGGAGGAAGCCGCCCGACATGTTCTGAGCCTGCCCGTGGAACCGCTTCAGTCGGACGCGCACACGAATCGTGTCATCGACGCGATTCGTGCTTTTTTTCCCGCCCCATGATCCGTCGTGGACGTCTACGCCGGAATGTATTGAACGAAACTGGCCCTCGTCAGCTATTTCGAGATGATTTGGGGGAGAATGACGCGCCACCGCCCGAAACCTTTCGCACAAGCTCACTTGCCTTCCTTGAGAAGGGCCGGCACGGAACCAAGAGATCGGTCACACGCAAATGC